>VBKY01000091.1:0-326 GCA_005879255.1 Deltaproteobacteria bacterium | reverse complement strand
CGAAGCTGATTTCCGAATAAAGTTTGTCGATCGCTTTCGAGCTTTTCACGTTTCTGCTGAGATAGTATGTCCTCCTACGTTCCTCTCTGGTGCAAGAGTAATTTTTCTTTCTGAACGTCTTGAGCGGCTTGAATCCGCGGGTAGAAGCTGTGCCTTGACTACTGAAAATATTTTCAGTATATCGTCTTCTCATGATGCCCGCGCTAACCGACCGGCAAAAAGCGATCTACGATTTCCTGCTCAAGAGCATTCGCGAGCGGGGTTTCGCCTCGTCGATCCATGAGATCGGCAAACAATTCAAGATCGCCTCGACCAACGGGGTTTCC
>VBKY01000090.1:36444-36818 GCA_005879255.1 Deltaproteobacteria bacterium | reverse complement strand
CTGCGTCGTCACCACGGCGAGGCTGCCCACCAGCTCGACGCCCATGCTCGTATGGTCGTGGGTCCGCGCATAGACGACGTGCGACGTGGTCAGGTTCTTTATCCGTACCAGCGGATAATTGCTCGACATCGCGGCGTCATCGCCGTAGGTGGCCCCTTCCGAGAAGCCGTTGAACAGGCGTCCAGAGATGGCGTATGTGTTCCCGGCAGTCACCGTGGAAGGCGCGGACGTAATGACGGGCCGCCACGCGTTCTGCGGTGATCCGCCATTCGAGTAGAGCCGCACGTCCTGCGTAGCGCCCTGGTTGTTCGCCGTAAGCAGCACCTGTCCGGAGGGCAGCAGAAGCATCCTACCCTGATACGCGATGAATGACG
>VBKY01000090.1:0-36411 GCA_005879255.1 Deltaproteobacteria bacterium | reverse complement strand
TGTTGAAGGGGCTTGTATTTGTAACGGGGCTCGCCATCACGAGCACGTTGCCGTTGGGCAGCAATGAAGCCGGGCCGTCGGCGACGGCGAAGTGATTGGCCCCGCTGGCCACAGGGAAGTCCATGGTCGCGCTGTGCGTCCATAACCCGGTGACCGTGTTGTACACCGCGTTCTGCCCCGTTCGATTACCCGAGAAATACACCAGGGTGCCGTCGGGCCGGAGAACGCCGGGCCCGGCTTCCAGCGAGTTGCCGACGCCGTTCGCAGCGCCGCAGCAGTCCACGAGGTTGACCGGGGTGGTCCCGGGGGTCCATGTGTTAGACACAGGGTCGTAGATTTCGAACGCGCTCGCAATCCTAGTGTCGACGGTCAACACCCTGCCGTCCGGCAGGATGTTCCAGTTCTCTTCGTTGTTGCGGTCCTGCTTGTTGATTGGGTTCAGGTCTGTGAAGGTCAGCGTCGTGGAATCGAACCCAGCGATGTTCGTATTGCTGATGTTTGCGATGAGCATCGTGCCGTTGTCGAGTACCACCGTCTGGATATCGCCGACGCTGCCGGTACCGAACGGCACCACGAGCTGCGTGGACCACGTGTTAGTTACCGGATTGTACAGAAAACCGATGTTGGTCCAGGTAGCAACAAGGTTGTTGTACTCGCCGCCGACCACCACCAGTCGGCCGTCGGGCAGAACGGCAGAGGCGTAGTAGAGGGGCCTGTATATGCAGGAGGGCGTGCAGCCGACGGTGGTGTCGGTTCCGTTCGGCATCGGCGCCGTGGCAGACCACGTCCCGTTAGCGTAGCTCCCAAGGTTGTCCGGAATGAGCCGCCGCCATTGGTTTGTGTTATATTGATGACACATGGCGCTCCCATCGGTGAGCAGGAGGCACGTGCTTAATAAGCCCGGCGGCAGTGGGTTGCTAAGGCTCGTCCATTGGGCATGGGCGGTGCCGGGCGTGACTGTGACCAGCCAAAAGAGAACGCACACGAGTCCGAACCATGTGACGCGCAAAGTTTTCAAAGTTTTCATAAATTGCTCTCCTTGTTTTTACCAAAGGGTTTGTATGGCACGCTTTCGTAAGCTGCCGTATTCAATCAGGGATATGGGCGCGTTGGGATTGCCCATCAGTATGATCCCGAGCGCTCGTTCTTGGCCTTCTCGAATACCCTTAGGGGTCCCCTTATGGGTCGCGTCTTGAATTTTGACTTTTGTCGTTCTCGTTGTGTGTGTCTATAAGTCCAAACTCAGGCCCGACCGCTTGCCACGTTAAATGCTTCGTTCGCCCGCCTGGTGACAACGGAACTCCCGACTAACCATCCACTTTTGTTGGCGGCCACCGTTGTGCTGCACGGTGAGCTTCTTCGTCTCTTCTTCGGCAACGTCGCCAATCTCGCCCTGCTTTTTATCCGCCGTACGTCTCTTTCTCACAAAAAGTCGGATATTGGGGGTCGGATATTGGGGTCGCGTCTTGATTCTTGACTTGTCGCGTTTGTTTAAAAGTGTCGAAGCTTTTGAACCAATTGCCTCCGGCACGGAATGCTGGACGCATTTCGGCCGTCACAGGATGAGTCGTAGGGGCTTGAGTTTTCTTACGGCATTTCGCCCCAGCCAACCTGCCCAAATCGGAAAATTGGTCATTGGGACGCCGTCCGCATTCAGTACTCTTTTCGTTTTCAACAAAAAACATTCGATGTTACCTCCACGGCGACGCCGAATTGACCATCAAGCTGCTCCACCCTCACCACGCGCGCCTCGCACTGGAGGGTCTCGTGTTCGAAATTGAGGAAAAGGCGGATCGTATCTCCGATCGAATGTGCACTTTCCGTCTCAAAGAAAATTCCCGACGTGCTGATATTGAATGTAGTGCCAACCCCATTGTTCAATTCCACACGCAGAGCGAGCTTATAGCGTTCTCCTCTACGTCTCTCCTCGAACCCGCCACCTCCTCCTTCCACAATGCGGTATCTCATGACAGTGATGTCGGCCGAAAACAATTGATTGGGGGATACATTTTTCTGTCCTGTTCGATATAGATCGAAAGGTGGGAAAGGGAAAATCACCGACGAATGGAACGTTAAGTGATCGGGTCATTGAGCACTGCAGTGCTAGCTAGCGCAACGGGCAATGCAAACGAACATGCTCAGAAACCGATCAAGGAGTGCGAGACCGAACGTGGAATACCTGATGGGGATCTAAGATTGAAAGCAGTTGAGAATAGAGAATGAAAGTCTGCTAACCGCGGCAGTCGTGGAGGAATGAAGAAAAGCAACAGTCCAAGTACGCCATTGCTCCGATGTCGTCGGTACTCCGGTCAGCCGGCTTTTCTACACGAGACTCTTTTCACGGGCGTAGCGGCTGAGCTGTGTGCGGCTATCGACGCCGAGCTTCTGATATATGTGGTGGAGATGCATCTTGACCGTTCCTTCACTAATGAAGAGGCTTTTGGCGATCTCGAGATTGCGGAGGCCCGCCGCTACTTGCTTGGCGATCTCGACTTCTCTTGTCGTCAGCAACTGAACGGCCTCGTTTCTTCCCGCCTCGCGCTTAAGCAATTTTTCCAGCGCTCTACTCACCGAATGCTTCTCCAGCCAGAGCTCGCCCGCATGCACTTTCCGGATGCATTGCACGATAAGCTGGGGTGCCAGCTCTTTGAGCACCAGGCCGCGCACGCCCAGGCGAATCGCGTCAGCCAGTTCTTCTTCGTCGAGGGCCGCCGTTAGAACCACCACTCGCGTAGGGAGCTTCTCTTTTTTCATTTCCCGCAGCACCCCAAGCCCGTCCTTTCGGGGCATCCGAATGTCGAGCACCAAGATGTCCGGTTTGTGTCGGCGTACTGCCTTGACGGCCTCATCGCCGTCGAGGCAACGCGTGACAACCTTAATATCCTTTTGCAGACGGAACAGATTCTCCATCGCGTCAAGGAGTAAGGGATGATCGTCTGCGATAACAACCGTGATCGGCATCTCAGGCTCCATCCGATGAAAGCGGCACCGTCACTTCAAGCCGCGCTCCGGATGCCGAGGAGTCGATGTTTAAAGATCCTCCCAGAGAACCAAGCCGACTTTTAATAACGGCAGGACCGAGCCCTGCGGCGGCGAGTGCCGCGTCATCATAGCGACCGTGAAATGGAAAGCCGCGACCGTTGTCGCAAACGGTTAGGTGAAGCTTATGATCCTCTATCTTAAGATCAACCCGAATCGCTGAGCCGTGAGAATGGCGAGCAGCGTTGATCAACGCCTCGCGGGTAATGAGATAAATTTCGCGCGCCACGGTGGCGGGGCCAATCGCATCGAGATTATCCGCTTTCAGTCCCACGCGGAGGTGCGATTGTTGCTCCACAGTCTTGACAAGCTGATCGAGAAGATAGCCGAGTTTAAAGTCCATTTCGCGAGGAATCAGGGTGGCGATCTTTAATTCGTTAATGAAGGAACGAAGGTCGCGCTGTTCCTGTACGATAAGATCCTGAACCTGCCGCAGTTGCTCTTCAGTCTCCTCAGGATCCACTTTTAGGAGCTGAACTGCGGCTTGGAGCCTTAGTCCGGCGGCAGCCAGCGATTGAACCACGCCGTCGTGGAGATCGCGCGCCAGGCGCGTCCGTTCACGGCTGGCCGCCGCTTGTTGAAGCCGCTGGAGTTCAGATTTCGCATGTTTTTGCTCGGTGATATCGCGGGCAATGGTTGCAATAGCCGTAATTTTGCCCGTTGCATCCGTCATTGGCGATAACGTTAGAGAAACATGAACTTGAGCTCCGCCTTTCCTTAAACGGATAGTTTCGTACTGAGCAACATGTTCTCCCTCTTTGATCCTTTCTCGTAGCCGGGCCTGTTCATCGAGACGATCGGGGGGAGCCAGAATAGTGATAGGACGGCCCATGACCTCTTCGGCGGAATAACCATAGATGATTTCTGCGCCCTTGTTCCAGCTTGTAATGACTCCTTCCAATGTTGTACCAATGATCGCGTCATCTGAAGACTCTACGATAGCAGCTAATTGAGTGACCGCGTCCTCCGCCCGCTTCCGCTCGGTAATTTCCTTTTCTAAATCCGTGTTAATGGCCTGCAGTTTCGCAGTGTGGCCGGTTAGTATAAGAAGGAAGCCGCCCAATAAGCCGGTAAAAAATAGTCCTCCCGCAAGAACACTCCATGCCTGCCACCCTCGTTGAGCGTGGAGCAAACTGAACTATCCACTGGTGTCCGGCGATCTCGAATGGAACGGCTGTCTGGAGCCGCGCCGGCTGAATAGCGTGGTTCGCTTCAACCGGCTGTGACTTGAGCTCCTTTGAGCGATGCTCATATAGCAGACGTTTTTTTTCTCTGGCATCGAAGAGACGAATTTCGATATCGTCCATCTTCGCACCTTTCAGTGTGGCATTCATCATTTCGTTAATCCGAAACGCCCCGCTAATGTAACCATGCAGGTTGAGACGTCGCTCTTCCAGGCTGTTCTGCGGGCGTCCGGGTTTGTAGACGGCTAGGAAAACTACAAAACCTCCTTGGCGTTCACCATCCTGTATCAGTCTGAGCGGATCAGTGGCTGTTGGCTTTCCCGTATCCCGCGCGCGATTTAGCGCTTCGCGTCTGGTGGGATCAGACGCCGCGTCAAAACCCAAAGCTCTTCCACTCCCTCGGACCGATTCTGAGTAATAGACAGGGATATATTCGGCGCGCGGCGCTGCACGAACCAACTGCCCCTGTGGGCTCTGTTCCGTGACCTGGAAATCTTCCCGGGCAGCCTGCTCGTAGTTTGCCCGCTCCGAGTCGAGTATCCTGGGACTCCACGAGACTGCACGAATCCCTGGATGGCGCGAGAACCAGCGCGAGACGAAAGTTTTGAACTGTTGGCGGTTAATCGGAACCGAGCTCGCATAGAGATTCTCTACGGAATGGAGGACATCGATATAGTTATCAAAATTCTTTTGTAACTGTTGGGACAGCTGGTCCGTGCGACGCTTGAATTCCAGCTCAATGCGATCTTGTTCCCACGCGTTTGTGTAAATAAAAAATATGACCACCAGCGCGAATGCCAGACACAGCGCCAGGGAGATTTGTCTGCCGTGTGAGAATACGGCCGGTCTGGCCGCCCAGATCACAATCAACGGAGTAAAGGTGATGACTCCAATAGCATCGCCCACCCACCATGTCCACCAATGGAACAGATACTCGACCGGCTGGATAACACCGCTCAACAGCAGACTCGTCACACTCCATGTGGCGTTCACGAGGCAACTTACCGGGCCTCCCAGAAGCAGGAATTTGATGATATCCCGCGCCTCGACAAACGCGGTCGGATATTGCGTAAAGCGGCGTATCAGGAAAGCCCCTACTATGGCCTGTAGCGAAGCTCCCATGCCGATACTGGCCGCTAGCGCCGTGGAATTTAGAATCGACGCGGTGCTTGTGGTATCGAGAGAAGTCCGTAGATTAATTAAAAACGATCCGAGTAAAATGCCCGGCCAGACTCGGTATCCGAACAGTAGAGTACCGGCCAAAGCAATGCCGGATGCTGGCCACACGGCCGTGGCATACCCCGGGGGAATAGCCAATAAGAGTCCAAGTCTCCCTACGACATAGTAGGCTGCGGCCATCGCCGCCAGCTTTGCCAGTAGCTCAACCCAATGGAGGAAAGACGTGGCGGTCATCCCTGCATTCCTGAGGTCCTAGACACTCTTACTGGAAAATGTTCGCGGCCCCTGCTATCACCTGCTGAAATAACCAATATCGGTTAAACCATGGTGTGATTCCCCCGGTCTAATCTCCAGCCAGTTAGAGACATCGAGCCGGGGAGCAGGTATTGGGGTCGCGCCTTGGTTCTTGATTCTGCTGAAAAACCTCCGTTCATCCTTCAGAAATTTTATGATCGCACTGTTGCCATAAATGGCCAATCCGTGTCAAGGATCGCCGGCGCTTATGAGGAGACTGGAATTTCACCCCACCCAACCGGCCCAAATCGGAAAATTGGTCACTGGACATCTTCTGTACTCAAACGGCATATTCCAAGCCCTGTAAGAACATTCAAGCCCCTCGTGCGGCGGCCGAATTGCGTCCGGCATTTCGTGCCGGGCACGCCTTCTATTTAATCCCTTCGTCCTCGACACGCCGACCCAATCCCTATTGCGCGGCACGAAACGATTTTTCTCAGACTTACGCTCTGACTGGGAGCCAAAGTCGTCGATGCTGCCTTGCGGGTCAGCATTCGGGAGATTTGCAAAGCGTTCAATGACAATGCTGAGTATCCCAAGTTCATCGAAACCGTTCGGCAAGAGTGGTTATCGGTTTATCGCTCCTATCACTCTGAGGCCCTTTGGCTGTACTCAGGATAAACTCCACCGAGGATCTCGTGTTTATGAGCGCCTGAAATGCGAGATGCTTCGGCGTTGCTCAGCATGACATCAATCAGACTGAGTAGATTGCGACACAGCTCCTAGAGATCCTCAAGAAGGAGTGAAGCCCTTGGCCGTTCGTATCGAGTTGTTGAAGGGTAGAAAGTTATCTGGCGGCTTTGCCGTCGGTCGACGGCTTCACGTCGGCGAGCAGGCGATTGATGATATCGAGCGAGGCAATCCCTTCGCCCTGGGCTTTGAAATTCGGAATGATGCGATGGCGCAACACGGACGGGGCGAGGGCTTGAATGTCTTCGATAGAAACTGCGTAGCGGCCCTGCAGAATGGTGCGCGCTTTGGCGCCGAGGATCAGATATTGCGAGGCGCGCGGACCGGCGCCCCACTCGACGTAATTCTTGACGTATTGCGAGGCTTCGTCATTTCGCGGCCGAGAACGCTGCGTCAGAGCGACCGCGTAGGAAACCACGAATTGTGACACCGGAACCTTGCGCACCAGTTCCTGGTAACGCAGGATCGCTTGGCCGTCCATGATTTTATGCGGCTCTGGCTTGCCGGTTGAAGTCGTTTGCATGACAATCTGGACTTCGTCATCGAAGTCCGGGTAGCGAATCTCGATGTTGAGCATGAAACGGTCAAGCTGCGCTTCGGGAAGAGGATAAGTGCCTTCCTGCTCGATGGGATTCTGTGTCGCCAGAACGAAAAACGGCAGGTCGAGCGGAAACGTGGTGCCGCCGGCCGTGACCTTGTATTCCTGCATCGATTGTAAAAGCGCCGCTTGCGTCTTGGGCGGCGTGCGATTGATTTCGTCAGCGAGCAAGATGTTCGTGAAAATCGGCCCTTTGAGAAACTGAAAGGCGCGTCGCCCGGTGGCGGCGTCTTCCTGTAAAATGTCGGTCCCGGTGATGTCGGAGGGCATCAGGTCGGGTGTGAACTGGACGCGGTTGAAGTCGAGGTCCAATATTTCGGCGAGCGTGCTGATGAGCAAGGTCTTTGCCAAGCCAGGGACGCCAACGAGCAGGCAATGGCCTTTGGCGAACAGCGCGATCAAGACCTCTTCGATGACTTTGTCCTGGCCGACGATGACCTTGCCGATCTCGCCGAGCATACTGTCACGTTTGGTGGCGAACTCCTCGATCTCTGCAATCTCGTGCTGCTGGATCTCCGTTGCTTCCATGGGTGTCCTTTTTTTAGTCGCTCAATTTCGGACGGTCAACTTGGTGAGCGTCGCTTTGGCTTGCTGGGCCTTTTCGTGCTCGCCCAGCGCGGCATACGCGTCGCCGAGCAAGCGGTAGATGAGCGGGTTGAAAGGGTTGATCTGGATCGCTTCCTCGAGCGCGGCGCGCGCTTCCTTGAAGTTCTTCGATGCGTGATAGGCCCGGCCCAACTGCACGTATGCATTGGCGTTGTCAGGGTCGACGTCCAAGGCCTGCTTGAAAAGTGGCCGCGCTTCGTCGGCGCGATTCATTTCGATCATCACTCGGCCGAGCTTGTTCAAGATGACCGGAGACTGGGGACTCGCCTCCAACGCCCGCTGGTATTCGTTGGCGGCGGCCGTGGCGCGCCCTTTAGCAAGCAATTGATCGGCGAGATGGGTGCGGTTGCGCGCGACGGCAGACTTAATTTCTCTCAGTTCCACAGCTTCTTCGTCTTCGCCCTGATCTTTTTTTACTTTGAACCTTCGCACCTGGCTGCCGGGGATTTCTTTTAGCCCTTTGGCTTTGAGAAAGCCTTTCCATTTCGCTTCAAACGCGTCGAAAGACATGCCGTAGACTTTTTCAATGGCCTCGGGAGTGGGCGTGTTATTCAAAGTCGCGAGCAATTCGCGCATGCCGGCGCGCCCTTTGCTTTGATTGATGAAGTCGATGGCCGACGCGGCTTCGGCGTATGCAAGCTGAACCTGTTCCGGCGTCTCCAGATAGATTAGCGAGGGCTCCATTTTCTTGAAACCAACGAATTGATTCTTCTCCAAAGCATGTACCAGCAGAGTCTGATTGGCTGGCGTGAGATAATCCTCGGCCGCGTCTTTGGAAGGCGCCGGCTTGCGCCAGCGGGTTTCATAAAAGCGTGCCATGCCTTCGTGCAGCCAAATAGGCGCCTGGTTGTTACTTAGGCTGACAATGGCATAGTGCTGATACTCGTGACTGAGCGAATCGAGCCAGCGATAGCCCAAGCTCAGCGCTCGCGGTGAAATGATCATCAGTTTGTTGAACTTGCAGATCCCGACGGCGCCAGTTTCCTCGATATCGCGCAGCGACAGAGTCGAGATCGCGTTAAAACT
This sequence comes from Deltaproteobacteria bacterium, assembly GCA_005879255.1. The sequence continues at coordinate 27,795 of VBKY01000090.1, read as the reverse complement.
TGTCGCGTCCGGCGCGATCTCGATGCGCACTTTTTCTTTGGGATAGAAGCCGAGCTCGGCACCGGTGGTTTCATAGCTTTTCTCCAAAGTGTCGAGTGCGTGGGGTACGAGGATACCGTCGCGCTTATCGTCGACGAACAGGATAAAATGGGCGCTTTCATAGCGCTTGAGCGATTTGTGAACGTCGACGGTAAGCTGGGAATGCAGCTTCAATGCCTGGCGGCGTTGGTTATTGGACTCGATCGCCAGCGCCCGGTCGAGAGTCGTCACCGCTTCCGCATAGCGGCCTTGATAAAACTTGACCCGGGCATCGAAATCCAACGCGGCCGCTGATTTGGGATTTTCTTTGAGCGCTTTTGCGGCAAACTCTTCCGCTTGCTCGATGTGCCAGGCGTCCAAAAGCTCTTCTCCGGCTTTAAACCGGGGATCGGCCTCCGCGGCGCGGGCCGGCACTGCCACAAAAAATGAAAACAGAAAAAGAGAGAAAAACGCGACTCGGTACTTCAAGCGGGAATCACTCGGACAGGTTTTTAAAATAGCGCTCGATCTGGTCTTTCATCTGTGGCGGGACGCCTTGCTTGAGCGACTCGAGGATTTCCTCGCGGAAATTGCGCGGCGCTTTATAATCGTCTTTGCCCGGCAGGCGGAATTTCTCCGTGTCTAGACCGGTGAAGCCGCTTTCAACGTCGAACTCCGGAAACTGCGGCATGCCCGGCAGCGGCGTTAGCGAGCCGAAGGGGAGGAATCGACCCTGACGGAACAGGCGGGTCATCGGCATATTGCCGAGCTGGCCCCGCTGGGCCATCTGCTGCATGGCGGATTGCATCTGCTGTTGCGATTGCGAGAGGCGATCCAAGGCCGAGCGCTCCGGCGGCACGGCGCCACGGGAGTCCAGTTGGCCGAGACGGTTTTGCGCGCTGCCCATGGAGTTTCCTGCCTCGCCGATGCTTTGGACGATTTTTGGATCGAGCTGCGGGAAGAGCTGAAAAAGAGATTCGAGTTTTTCATGCAGCGTCTGTGTGCGCTCTTTCAACACATCTTGGCGATGCGCCAGATCGCGCAGGTCACGTTTTTCCGCGTCTGTCAGCGCCTTGGACGGTTCGTTCAGGAGGGCTTCGAGCTCGGACTTAATATCATCGAGGCTCTTATCCGCGCGCTGCGCACGGGACTCCTGCGTTGGAGCGCGCTTCTTGGCGAGCTCCTTGCGCGCGTGGCCGTCGCCTTCGTTGTAACCCGGAAAATCCTTGTCGCTCAACTTGGCGATAAGATTCTTCAGCAGCGCATTCATCGTCGCATCATCGAGGTTGGTGAGCAAGCTCGGGTCGTCGGGCCCTTCGCGATCGGGGAAAAGTTCGGTTAGCTGGCCGAGCTCGGCGATGGCTTTTTCAAGGAAACGATCGAGCTTGTTCTTAAGAGCGGCATCGCGCTCGGTCAAAGCGGAATTGTTCATGCCTTCGGTTTTAGACAAAATTTCCTGCTGTTCGCGGGCGATCTCCTGAAGCTCATTGCTCTGTCGCTGCATTTCACCTTGCATTCTGCCCATGCCTGAATTCATTGCGGAGCGCTGCGCGTTCTGTAATGCGGCAACCATTTGCGCCATTTGGTTAAATAGTTCTCGGGCCAGCTGACGCGCCCCTTCGATATCGCCCTGCATGAGTTTTTTGCGAATCTCGTCCAGCGCGCGGAACATGTCCTGGAACCCTAGGCCCTGCATTGCTTCCGGATTCATGAAGTCGTCTGGCATTTGCTGTGCCAGCTGCGACAGCGCCTGCTGTAAAGAGGCGAGAGTATTTGCCAGCTCGGAGATTTGCTTCATGATCGCGTCGAGGTTTTTATCCCCGCTTTGCATTTTCTCGAGCGCTTCCATCAGGCGCTCTTGGCTCCGCGCCAGGTCTTGCGCCGTCGACGCGAGCTCTTGGGCTTTCATCCGTTTGCCGATATCTTCAGAAAGAAGCGACATGCGCTCCAGTTCGGCGGAGATCTCGTCGCGAGCTTTCATTTGTTCATCGTGCGTTGCGGCTTGCTGTTGTTTTCTCAGCAAATCATCCTTGGTGAATTCAAGATTGCGCTTGAGCGCCTCCAGATCAGACCAGGTGGCGAAATCCGACATGCGGTCTTTTTCCGTGCGGCGCATGATCTCTTCGGTACGCTTGACCGCGTCGGCGAGGTTTTGTTCAAATTTCTGGTCCATTTCCTTCGACGGCGCGGTAGGCTTTTCGCCCGGCACCGGGGTTTCGAGATGGTCGCCGAGCAGATCGACCATCCGCGAGTTTAGGTCCCGGATCAATTCCGCGACTTGCTGATGCTCGCCTTTGAGATTTTTAAGCTTCAATCGAACCGAACGGGATGTGCCGATCTTGGGACCGGAGATCGTGTCGTTGTCAAAAACTTGCAGAAAAAAGATCGCTTCCTCGCTGTCCCGCAGCGCCAATCGACTGAGATCCCATTTGTACTGGTCGCGCAGGATCAACCGCTTCGTTTCGTCTTTTTGCAGGCTGATCTTCTCTTCCCGATCGCCGATTTTGGTCACCAGTGTGACTTCTCCGAGGCCGAAGTCGTCACGCGCACTGTATTCGAGGGTGAGGATTTCATCGCCGTTGATTTCCAGGTCTTCCGTGGGACGGAGGAGATCGACGGTGGGAAAACCGTCCGGCTTTACTTTGAGCTCGTAAGCGATCGGAGAGTTGCGAAAGCCATGGACGTCTTCCACGTGGATTCGGTAAGATTGCGATTGAAAGAGCACGAAATTCGCCTGCAGCTTGCGCCCGTCAATTTTCAGCGGAAGTTTTTTGCCGTCGTCCATGACGATTTCCGCCTTGACCACGTCCTTGGTCGTCACCGCATCGAGGCGCAGCGTTGAACCTTTAAGTCCTTCGATCGTGCCTTCGGGAGTGGAGATCGAGGCCAGGCCCGTGTAAGCGGGTGGATAGAGAATGAGCTGAACGTTGGCGATTTCCGGCGGATCGATAGCCTCGGCGGTATACACGGCGGAGGAAAATTGCCCGGTGGCGGCGCGGTAGCTGAGAGTTTTTTCCAGGCGGGCGATTTTAGCGCTGAACTTACCGCCGCCGAGATTTTCCATGGAAATTTTTTCTTCTCCGCTCGGTTCGCGGTCATTGGCGCCGGTCCAGGTGATGAATTTCAAGGATTCAGGAACCGCCCCGGATGTTTGCGCTTGGATCGTCACGGCAGAGCCGCGCACCACCCGCAAACCCTTCGGCTCAATTTCGATCGAGGTCTTGGTCGGCGGCAAGTGATCCAACGGATGGGTCAACATGCTGATCGTGCCGCCAACCCAAGATGGGTTGAAAAGCACCATGGCCGATACTGGGAGCAGGAGAAATCCCAGCAATCGCAAGCTCGTTTTCAACCGCTGGGTGTCGAGCAGATCATCGACCTGAAGCCCGGCGATCTGTTTTCGGGTTGCGCGCAACAGCGCGAGAACCATCGAGGCGGAAAACCCCGGCGCGGTTCTCGCTTCAGCAACCTGGGGGTATAGCTGCAGCGAATTGATTAAGTTGTTGCGCAGCTTGGGTCGTTTCTGCTCGATGTAAAGCGCGGCTCGTTCTTGTGACAGCCGGCGGAGAAAACGGCCAAGCGACCAGCCGATCGCTCCGAGCAACACCAACCCGGTGAGCATGCTGTAGGCGAGCGGCGCGTAGGGCAAAACATTCTTTAGCTGTTCGATGCCGGGTCCGAGCGCAAAGAGAAGCAGCGCGCAAATTGCCGTCAAGCACAGTCCTTCGACTCCTTGAAGGAGCTTGAAGCGGCGGATGAAGCGCCGCAAAAACGAAGACAGCTCTTGGAATTCTTCCTGTCCCATTTTGACAAACAAAAAGCATCTTATCCCCGATAAAAGGGCTTGTCCATCCCGCGAGTTGAATTTTCGACGAGTGGCAACACAGGGAGTGTTGTGCTATGCAAATTTGAATTACATGAGCCCAACAGAAAGGAATCATTAGCGAGAATGGATAACTTGGAAACCCAACGCCTGGATCTGCACGAAGGACATGAAGACGAGTTTGGCGATGAAAGCGAAGAAATGCTCATGGACGAAGAGCATCCGATGTGGCGGTCGGAGCGAATTACGCTCAATTCCGTCGGCATCGACATCGGTTCATCGACTTCGCATCTGATATTTTCGCGACTGACCTTGCGCCGTCAGGGAGTAGCGCTGTCGAGCCGGTTTGTCGTCATCAATCGCGAGATCATCCACGAATCGCCGATTCTTTTGACCCCTTACGTCGATAAGACCACCATCGATACCAACAAGCTCGGCGATTTCATCCATGAGGCTTATCGCAACGCCAACCTGACGCCGGAGGATATCGACACCGGTGCGCTGATCGTCACCGGTGAGGCGACAAAGAAGAAAAATGCCGAAGCCATCTCCGCGCTGTTTTCGGCGGAGGCGGGAAAATTCGTCTGCGCTACCGCCGGGCACAATCTCGAAGCGATTCTCGCGGCCTATGGCTCCGGCGCGGTGCACATGACGTACCACGAGGGCGGCGATTTTACCGTGATGAACGTTGATGTCGGCGGCGGCACGAGCAAGATCGCCATTGTCCAAAGCGGCAAAGTCATCGATAGCTGTGCCGTTGAAGTCGGAGCGCGGCTCGTGGCGATGGACGAGAACGGCGTCATCAACCGTTTGGAGGACACGGCTCTCAAGATTGCCAAGATGGCGGGCGTCAGTCTGCGTCTCGGCGACGTCATGAGTGAGGACGACAAAGAAAAGTTTTCCAAAACGCTGTGCGATTCGCTCTTCGCCGTGATGGAGCGCGGCCAGCTTTCGCCTCAGGTGAAGGATCTTTTGCTGACGCCTAATCTGGATTTCAAAGATCAGATCCACGCCGTCATGTTCTCCGGCGGGGTGTCCGAATTCGTTTACGGTTATGAAAAGCGCAACTTGGGAGACCTGGGGATTCAATTAGGAAGGCGCGTGCGGGCGCGCGCGAATCAACTTGGCGGCGGCAACGTTCCGCTGCGCCCTGCGGAGGTGCGGATTCGCGCCACAGTGATCGGCGCCTCCCAGTACACCGTGCAAGTGAGCGGCAATACCATCTATCTGTCTCATCCGGACTTGCTGCCGCTGCGCAATTTGCAGGTCGTGACGCCACAATTCGAGCAAACCGAAGCGATCCGCGCTACCGAGATCAAGCAGTCGGTGGAAAGAGCATTGCAACGTTTCGACGCAACCGACACCGAGCGGACCGTGGCCTTGGCGCTTCATTGGGAGCTCGGGCCGTCTTATCCGCTGATTCGCACCCTCGCCGAAGGTTTGGTCGGCGCGATGAAAGAACATATTGACCATGGCCAGCCGCTGGTTCTAGTTTTCGACGCCGACATTGCGAAACTCATGGGCAATATTATCGAACGGGAACTCGTTCCGGGCGCCGGGATTATCTCGATCGATGGGATCGACCTTAAAGACTTCGATTTCATCGACATCGGTCAGGAGTTGCCGGACGCCAAGGCTGTGCCGGTCGTGATCAAGTCGTTAATATTTCGTCAAAGCGAGCATGGTCGCGGGCATCACCATCAGTAAAAGTGGCTGCGTCAATGTAGGGGCAAGCTCCTGTGCTTGCCCTGCTTCGGGCGACCACAGGGGCGGCCCCTACAAGTTCCTTCGAAACGGATCCCGTTCACCAGTTGTTTGATTGACATTATTCAGGTATTTTTCTAGTTACTAGTTATAAGAATCTCGATTTTACGGGTGCTTAGGAGCTTATGGAAGAAGCAAGCGGACTGCATAACTTTCTCGAAATTGTCACCAAGCCCGACAATATTCCGATTGTCGCGATGTTGATTCTCGTCATCTTCTTCACTTGGCTGGGGCTGCGCGAAGCGTTCAAAAATGACAAGCTGATCGAAGAAGGCAAAGAAGACGAGATCCCCAATGAAATGTGGAAATAGATGCTGCGGGCATGGCTGACTGCGTTGGCCGTCCTTGCGGGGATTGGTTTTTCTTCCGCTGCCGATTCAAAGTCTCCATTAGAACACGATAAGCGGTGGGTAGAGGCGCGGAACGATCTGCGCCAAGGCAAGACGGCCGAGGCCAAGACCGAATTCGAGGAGCTTCTCAAACAGTATCCCAATGAACCGGACTTGCACTTGTTCGTGGGAATGTCGCTGTTGCGATTGCGCGATCCGCGGGCGGCGCTGTCGGCGATTAAAAAAGCCATCGATATTGACCCGAATCACATCGAGGCGAGAACTCTGCTTGGCTACGTCGAGTTAGAGGTTCGCGGTGACGCCGATGCGGCGATAAAGGAATACTCGAAAGTTATTGAGCTACGGCCCGATCTGCCCGAAGCGTATAGCAATTTGGCTGTTGCTCAAAAGAAAAAAGGTGAACTAAACGAAGCGATTGTCAGTTTGAACAAAGCGCTGGAGCGAAAGCCAGATTTCGCCTCTGCGATAACGACGCGCGGAGCAATTTTCGCGGAACAAAACAAATGGGCGGACGCCCGCCGCGATTTTGAGGCAGCGCTGAAAATCGATCCTCAAGATCAAGGCGCCCTCCAGGGTCTGGCGCGGGTTCTGGAAAATGACCGTGACTATGCCGGCGCCCAAAGAGTCTTGGCGCAGCTCAATTCGCGATCCCCCAATTTTGTTTATTGGCTTGACTGGGGGCGCCTTGGGCTGATTCGATTTTGGTGGATATTGTTGTCGATCGCGATCGCTCTAGCCCTTGGGGGACGATTTAAGAAAGCGAGGACGGAAGCGAATGGCTGAAGCGAAAAAGCGCAAAGGCACGGCGCTCCTGGCAGTGATGGATGAAAACTGTTCGAGCTGCGCCGGGTCGCCGATATGCGAAGCCCACTGTCCGGTGGACGACTGTATCAATTTACTTTATGAAGAAATGCCCGGTGGCGGTCTGAAGCCCTATCGTGTGTTTGTCGACAACGATAAATGCATCGGCTGTCAAATGTGCTACAGCGATGACCTCACCAAGATCCAGCAACACAAAGAGACCGGCGAGATTTTTTATGAATATGGCAGCCGTTTTTACGATAGTAACCGCAAGCCCGTTCCTCCTGACGCGGTGCCAAAACGCATTCAGTTGCAATTGATCGGCACCGAATCGGAAGATCGACTGGACAAGAAAATCTGTCCGTGGGACGCCATTAAGATGTATGAATTCGACGATGGCCTGAACATGTCTGAATATTTCTATGACATGACGAAGGTCAAGGAAGTGAATGGCGTCTATGTGATCGACGCCGAAGAGAAGGCGCGCTTGGAAGAGAAGCAAAGCGAGCTTTACGAGTAGCAGTTTGCTGAAAAATGTTCGGAATGCTTCGACAGCATGCTAAAAACTCCAAACCATGGCAATGGTTGAAACCGCACTCAAATCCCCCTCTATCCCCCTTTTTTAAAGGGGGAAGTTTCGCTCCAAGACTCTAACCCCCCTCTTTGGAAAAGAGGGGAAGGGGAGATTTTTGGGCGGTGGGAGAGGGGAATTATGTTGCGAACTTCTGGGTCAGGACACTAGCTCATAGGGGAGGGAGCTCGAGCATGGCAGGAAAAATTCAAATCATGGAGACGGTGCTGCGCGACGCGCACCAGTGTTTGGTGGCGACTCGAATGCGTACGGAGGATATGCTGCCGATCGCCGCCCGGCTCGACGACATCGGCTACTGGTCGCTGGAGACGTGGGGCGGCGCGACCTTTGATGCGACTTTGCGCTACCTCAAAGAATCTCCCTGGGAACGCTTGCGCAAACTGCGCGCGGCGATGCCTAAGACTCGTTTTCAGATGCTCCTGCGCGGACAAAACGTCGTTGGTTATCACAACTATCCCGATGACATTGTCCAGGCCTTCGTGAGCCGCGCCGCGGCGAATGGTATCGATGTTTTTCGGATTTTCGATGCCATGAACGATATCCGCAATATGAAAACGGCGATCGAGGCGGCGCTCAAGACGGGTAAGTTAGTGGAAGGAACGGTTTGTTATACCGTCAGCCCGGTCCACTCGGTCGATTATTTTCTACGCCTGGCCGAGAAGCTCGCTGACATGGGCTCGCAGATTATCTGTCTCAAGGACATGGGCGGCATGCTTGCCCCTTATGCCGCCTACGAGATCATCAAGAAAATAAAATCGCGCATCTCGTTGCCGCTCCATCTCCACTCCCATTGCACGGCTGGTTTGGCGCCTATGAGTTACATGATGGCGATCGAGGCCGGCGCCGATATTATCGATACGGCCATCGCGCCGTTCTCTCAAGGTACCTCGCAACCGGCGACGGAGCAGTTCGTCGCGGCCCTTAAAGACACGCCGCATGATACCGGCCTTGACTTGGACAAACTGAGCAAGATTGCCGAGTACTTTCATGGCGTGAGGCGGAATTACGCGGAGTTCGAGAGCCCGGTCAACAATCAGATCAAGACCGATGTGCTGACCTCGCAAATTCCCGGCGGCATGCTGTCCAATTTAGTCGCTCAACTGCGCCAGCAGAAGGCGGAAGACAAGCTCGAGGCCGTGTTGGCCGAAATGCCGCACGTTCGAAAGGATCTGGGTTACCCGCCGCTGGTGACACCGACCAGTCAGATCGTCGGCTCGCAGGCGGCGCTCAACGTGATGACGGGTAAACGTTATTCCATCGTCGCCACGGAGACGCGCAACTACGTGATGGGCCTTTACGGCGAACCACCCGCTCCGGTGAGCGAAGAGGTGAAAAAGAAGGTTCTTGGCAAGAAGGAGCCAATCACATGCCGGCCGGCAGATCTTCTAAAGCCCGGGTTGGAGCAAGCACGTAGAGATGCCGCGAGCTTCGCGAGCAGCGAAGAAGATGTAATCACATACGCGCTGTTTCCGGAAATCGCCAAAGATTATTTTCTCTGGCGGGATGGGCGAGGCGAGAGGCAACAGGCCGCAAGAATGTAGAGGCAAGGCGCGCCTTGCCCCTACCTATATTTATTGTTCAAATAATCTTATTGAGCGGATACTCGATAATTCCCACCGCGCCGTTCTGAATCAGTCTGGGAATCAGATCGCGCACCTGCCGTTCGTCGATGACGCTCTCCACGGAAAACCACTTGACGCCCTTCAAGGTTGCCGACGGATAGAGCGTCGCCACCGTAGGCGCGGTGATGCTCGGAATGAGCTCGACGACTTTTTCCAAGTCTGCTTCCGCCACGTTCAGTTTGATGCCGACTTTGGCTTCGGCGGACAGCGCGCCTTGAAGCAGGAGCTTGATCTGTTCGAGCTTTTCACGCTTCCACGGGTCCTGCCAGGCATTTTTGTTGGCGATGAGCTGCGGACAACTTTCCATCAGGTCGGCGATGATTCTTAGGCCGTGCGCGCGAATCGTCGTGCCGGTCTCGGTGACTTCGACAATCGCGTCTACCAAACCTTCGGCCGCCTTCGCCTCTGTGGCCCCCCAGGAAAACTCCACGTCCAGCGGAATGTTACGCTCCGCGAAATAGCGCTTGGTAAAGTTGACCATTTCCGTAGCGACCCGTTTGCCTTTGAGATCTTCGATTTTTTTGATCGGCGATTCGTGCGGCACCGCGAGAACCCAGCGGGTCGGCCGGAAACTGACTTTGGAATAAACCATTTCCGTGACGACGATGACATCCGATTGGTTCTCTTGAGTCCAGTCTTTTCCGGTGATGCCGGCGTCGAGCGTTCCCGATTCCACGTAGCGCGACATCTCCTGCGGCCGGGCCAGGCTGCAACGGAGCGTCTCATCATCGACGGTCGGGAAATAACTCCGGCTCGAGCCGCTGATTTTCCAGCCCGATTTCTTAAACAGGTCGATGGTGGCTTGCTCCAGGCTGCCTTTGGGCAGGCCCAGCTTTAACTCACTCACTTTTTGTAAACCTCTTTGGGATCAAAAACTCGCTCGGCAATGACTTTCCAGTCGCCATTGCCCCGTTTGCGGAAAAAGCAGCTGCGATAACCTTCATGACAGGCGGCGCCACCAATCTGATTGACTTGAAGCAATATTGTATCGTTATCACAGTCGATAAACGCGTCTATAACTTCCTGAAAGTTGCCCGATTCCTCACCCTTGAACCAGGGGCCCTTGCGCGAGCGGCTGTAGTAATGAGCTTTGCCGGTTTCCTTGGTCTTTTCCCACGCTTCTTCGTTCATGTAGGCGACCATCAACACGTCCCGTGATTGATAGTCCTGGACAATTACAGGAACTAATCCACCGCCTTTTTCAAAATCGATTTTCGCTGTTGGCATGGCGAATATTCCTCGGAACAGTTTAGCTAACATAGATGTCGAGGGGCTTCAACAAGTTGAAATCCGAGCGAAAAATTGAGTCTTATCCGGACCGTTTATGGAGCACCGGTATGTCCGCGATTTTTTCCTGCGGCAACAAATTCCAGTAGATACCCTTGGGCCGAGGAAATTTTGATTTGATTTCGATGACCTCGTCCGGCGTGACGATGGCGCTGAGCGGGATGTCGTGCTCGGTCATCGGAATTTCCCCGTCAATCATTTGCAGCGGATGAATCGACGTGACGATGGGGGTATTGGCGGCGATTTTCTTTTGTTCTGTGAGCAGAGCAAATTCTAAATCGGAATAGCCGCCGCCTTTGCCGACGCGGGCGCCACGGCGATTGACGGCAACAGATCCGCAAACGACGAGGTCAACCGTTCTCAGTTTGGCGATCCCGATCGGTTGGCCGTGTTGCCCAGCGCCTTTGATCGATGAGGCGACGTAGGGTGAGCATTTAAGTTTTTTGGGATCGAGCTCGATGAATGGCTTATCGCTGCGCAGCCGCGGCACGGCCATGTAAATGATCTTGCCTTCCGCCAATGCTCTGTGCCGAATGGCGCGTTGCGGCGAGTCGGGGTTGATCTTCAAGACCTTTGCCGCCTTCCAATAGGTCGTTTCAGCCAACTGCTTGGCACAGGCTTCGGCGCCGATGAAATTTGGGATCCTGCCTTCGGCCCCCGGAAAGCGCGCAACCTTATGCTTCTGGAGCAACGCCCAAATTTCTTTTCGTATGACCTCTTTGGTGTTCATAGAATACAGCGTAAATTAAGCGACAGGCAGTAAGCAATAGAGGCAGGGGCAAGGCGCGCCTCGCCTTTACCTATACGCGTGTCTCGGCGCTTCATTGACTGCCAGCGAAAGCGGGTTGTAAGATCGTTACAATGACTGAATTCATTGTGGTTTATGTGACCGCGGGGTCGGCTGAGGAGGCGGATCGTTTGGCGCAGTCGTTGGTCAGCGAAAGGCTCGCGGCATGCGTTAATCGCGTCAAATCGATTCAATCCGTCTATCGCTGGCAGGGCGAGGTGGAGCAAAGCGATGAAGAATTACTCATTATCAAGACCCATAAAGATCTGTTTCCGGCTTTGGAAGCACGCGTCCGTGAGCTCCACAGTTATGCGGTTCCAGAAATCATTGCTCTGCCGGTGATCACCGGCAGCTCCGACTATCTCGGCTGGTTGCGCGGCCAAGTAGCCGCGGACTCACAGGCAAAAGATGACAAACTTCGCACGGTCAAGGAAGTGTCAGCGGGCGGCGTGATCTACCGCAGAAACGCCGATGCATTTGACACCGCCTTGATTTACGTGCGCAACCGGTGGGGGCTTCCGAAGGGCCATGTGGAAGAAGGCGAGCGGGTCGAAGAAGCGGCGCTGCGCGAAGTGCGGGAAGAAACCGGATTGGAGGGCAAGCTCATTCGGAAACTCGGCGATATTCGCTACTCCTACCGTGACAAGAACAAGAAAAATGAACCCATCCGCATCTATAAGCGGGTCCATTTCTTTCTCTTGCGTTATGTCAAAGGCGACGTGCGTGATCACGATCACGAGGCTGACGATGCGCGCTGGTTCCCGATCGAGGAAGCGATCAAACAGCTCAAGTTTGCCACCGAGCGCAAGATGGTGCACCGCGCCCTGTCCATTCTGACAGCCGGGCAAGGACGGCAGCGTCCTCCGGCCGCGCAAGGAAGTTCCTGACCATGCCGTGAAATCGGTTTCTCGATTTTTGCCTTTTATGCTATCCAGGCAGTAATCTGAAGCAGGGGCATTGGAGGAATGGCAATTAGTTCGTTGGGCGTTACGTTTTCCGTGCCGTATGAAATCGCGGCGGTGCGGCCGCTAAGGCAGACGACGTTTAATGAAAGGGAAGAAACGCTGCGCGCCGCCCATTTCAACACGGAACTGATCCCGCAAGATCTGGTTTACGTCGATCTTAGCACTGACAGTGGCGTGAGCTCGCTCAGCACAAATCAATTGTCGGCATTGGCCGGGCCGAAATTTGTAGAGTCGGGAATGGGGTTGGCGGCGGAGGGAAGCCGCTCGTTTGGTTTACTTCTTGACCAGGTTCAGCGGCTCTTTGGCTTTCCTTACGCAATCCCAACGACGCAGGGTCGCTCGGCGGAGCGCCTGTGGACGAAAGTCCACGTCAAACCCGGCACGGTGGTTCCGGGCAACATGTTGTTTCCATCAACCCGAGTCCACATCGATATGAATGGCGCCAAAGTTGTCGACGTCATTGGCGATTTCGCGCACGATCTGACGTCGAACCACGACTTTAAGGGCAACATAGATCTGAAGAAACTCGAGGCGGCAATCCGGGAACATGGTGCCGGCAAAATCAGCTGCATCTATGTGGAGCTGAGCGTCAATTCTTGTGGCGGCCATCCGGTGTCGCTCGCTAATTTAGCCGAAGTCAAAGCAATCGCGGCAGCCCACAAGATTCCACTTTTCCTCGACGGGTGTCGCATTCTTGAGAACAGTTTTCTCATCAAAGAAAGAGAAGCTGGGCATCAGGGCCGCTCGATTCAACAAATTGTGCGAGAGACCTGCGATCTGGCCGACGGCTGTACCTTGAGCGCGCTAAAAGACTTGTTGGTTCCCGCCGGTGGTCTGATCCTGACCCGCGACAAAGCAAGCTACCAAAAGGCATACATGCAGAGCTTTCTCGACGGCGTACAATTGCCGTCCAGTGCGATGGAGCTCTTGGCGATCGCGCTCCGCGAGATCTTTGAAGCGGAGTCGTATCTGACTCAAAGGGTTGGGCAAGTAAATTATCTCTGGCGCCGGCTCAATGGCGGCGTACCCTTGGTCAGTCCTCCCAGCGGTCACGCTGTCTTTATCGACGTCAAAGCTTTTATGGCGCACGTGCCGCCGGACCAGTACCCAGCTGAAGCCTTGGCGGCGTTTGTCTACCTCATGTCGGGAGTTCGTGTGACCAAGGGACCGCCGCTGGCGCCAAGCCAGGTTGAGCGCGGCACCGATCTGCTGCGACTTGCCGTGCCGGCGCGGAAGTATCTTCAGGGTCATATGGATGACGTTGCGGAGGCGATCCTGTACGCCTACGCAAACCGCCACGAGATCAAAGGACTGAAACGAATCGAAGATTCGACGAGGTCCAAGTACGACCCAGCCCATTTCACGCGACCATGAATGACCCGAGCGCATATTCGAATTCTTCGCCGCAAGGACGTCATCTCGGTCAGATCTTTTTTCAACGAGTCGAGCAGCTCGGTGATCGCACGTTCATTAAACTGCAAACAGGCGGGCGCTTCGAAGAGGTCTCGTGGCGCGATTTCGGCGCGATGGTACAAAACCTCATCCTGGCGCTTTGGAGTCTGGGATTGGCGCCGGGAGAGACCGTCGGCATCATCGGCGAAAACTGTTTGCCGTGGCTGTGCGCCGATCTGGCGACTTTGTCTGGTGGGTGGCCGAATGTGGTTGTCTCGCCATCACTGTCCGATCTCATGCTGGCCAAAATCCTCGGTCATTCGGAATGTCGCGCAGCGTTTGTGCAAGACGTGACGGGAATTGGAAGATTGCTCAACCTAAAGGGCCAACTTCCCGCGCTATCGCATATTTTTGTTATGGAGGATAGCGAATCGATTCTCGATGGCACTTGGTCGACCAAGCAGTTGATCGACCGCGGAAGGAGCGCCGACGCTCGACGTCTACAAGAGATTCTCGAGTCGGTTCATCCGAACGATTTGGCGACGATTATGTATACTTCCGGTTCGACGGGAGAACCGAAAGGGGTGATGCGCACGCATGACAACCTTCTTTCCAACATTACTAACGGTGGTGAGCTCGTAGTCAGCAAGCCGGACGAGCTCACCCTGATCGTCCTAAGCCTCAACCACCTGTTCGGCAGGTTTGGATTTCTCAAGAGCGTGGCTACCGGCAGGACAACTGCGCTCATCGAGGCGACGGAATTAAAACTTGATCTGAAGGTCGTCGCGTCGCTTGCTGGAACCGCTATTTCTGTTGTGCCGCGTGTGATGGAACGGATCTGGAATGCGATCCTCGACGAAGGAGATAACCGGCAGCTTTGGCAGCAGTTGGAAGAGCTCGATCGAAAAAAGTCGAGCACCGAACTCAGCGAAACCGAGAAGCAGCAGTGCGACGAGTTAAGAAGCAGTTTGAAAGCCGCCGTGCGCCAAGCCCTCGGCGGGAGAATTAAGTATATCGCCTACGCGGCGGCGGCGATGCCGCCGCGCATCATGCGCTTTTTCGAGCTGATCGGTATTCCGCTCATTGGTTCCTATGGGTCGACGGAATGTGGCGGTGTGACGCTCTGCGGCGTTGGAGACAATCGACCCGGCAACCTGGGCAAGCCTTTTCCCAACGTCGAAATTCGCATCGCCGGTGACGGGGAAATCCTCGTCCGCGGGCCGACCGTATCTCCTGGCTATTTTAAAAATCCCGAGGCGACCCGCGAGGTGCTCGATTCGGACGGCTGGTTTTACACCGGAGATCTCGGCGCGCTAGACTCCGACGGTTCACTGCGGATCGTTGGCCGGAAGAAAGATATTTTTAACTGCTCCGACGGATCGAACATCTACCCGGGACTTATCGAGGTTCTGTTGGAAAACGAATCCTTCATTCGACAAGCCGTGCTCCTCGGCGACCGACGTCCATTCGTCGCCGCGCTGGTGGTTCCGGACTGCAACCAGATCGCGCTGGCGCTCAACCGAGACGCGTCCACACTATCGAACTCTGAAATCGAGGCGGCGCTATGGGCGCAGATCGCGCGGGTCAATGGCCGACTTGAATGCTATGAACAGATTCGCAAGATCGCGGTGATGAAAAATGATTTTCCGCCGGAGGTTCGCAGCATAAACGTTTTTCAAAAAATCAAAGTGGACCGTCAAATTGCCGCCGAACGTTATCAGCGTGAGATCGACGAAATGTATTCTTTGTCTGCGGAAGGAGATACGGAATGAGTCTGGTTGCGCTCATTACCGGCGGTGGCAACGGAATTGGGCGCGCCGCTGCCCGTCGCCTGGCAGCGGCGGGAATAACCGTCATCATTGCCGACTACGATCATGCCGCGGCCGAGCAGGTGCGCGGGGAAATTGTTGACGCCGGCGGCAAGGCCGATGCGCTGTCGATTGATGTGACGGTCGCGCGTGAAGCCAAAGCGGTTGTTACGGATGTTGCAAGCCGGTTCGGTCGTGTCGATGTCCTCGCCAATATTGCCGGGGGCAGCTTTTATACCAAGCGCATCGAAGATTTTACCTGGACGGAGTGGAAGCATGTCATCGATACCAACTTGAAAGGTACGTTCCTGATGTGCCGCGAAGTGGCGCCGATCATGCAAAAACAAAAGAGCGGGCGGATTCTCAACACGGCTTCGAATTACGCTGTTACCGGATCGTCGCTGCGCGCGCCCTATTCGGCGGCCAAAGCCGGCATCATCGCCTTCACCAAGAGTTTGGCGATGGAGCTTGCGGCGGATGGGATCCGCGTGAACACAGTCGCGCCGGGACCGACGGACACGCCACGGGTGATGGAAAAGGAAACTGGCGAAGCGCGCAAGCAACGCTGGTATTCATCGATCCCGCTCGGACGGACGGCTAAACCGGAAGATCTCGCCGAATTATATTATTTTCTCACGACCCCGGAGAGCGCGGCGATCACCGGCCAGACCTTTCATTGCAACGGCGGGCTGCTCTAGCAATGAGATTGCCAAACAAGGTGGCGGTGATCACGGGCGGAGCGCAGGGGATCGGCCGCGCCATCGCACTCGGTATGGGACGCGAAGGTGCAAAGGTTGTCGTCGCCGACTTGCAAAGTGAGAAGGCGAAAACTGTCGCAGACGAGGTTCGGACTCATGGCACCGACGCCATCGCGGTGGAGGTCAATGTTGCCAGCGAACCTTCCGTGAAAAGGCTCGCCGATCAGACCTTCGAATGTTTCGGACGTATCGATATCCTAGTCAACGATGCCGGCGTCTATCTCAAATCACCGGTGGTGAGCAAATCCGAGGAAGAGTGGGATCGTACCCTCGACGTCAACCTCGGCGGCAACTTCCTCTGCGCACGGGCGTTCGTGCCGGCAATGCGCACGCAGAAAAGCGGCCGCATTATCAGTATCGCGTCATCGATCGCCCACAGCGGCGCAAGAGAATTTGCCGACTACGCGGCCTCAAAGGCCGGCATTATCGGTTTCGTCAAAGCGCTGGCGCGCGAGCTTGGCCCAGATGGGATTACCGTCAATGCCATCTGTCCCGGATCAGCGAATACCGAGATGCCGCGTCGCCATCGCTCCGAAGAGGAGACGATGGCGCGCTTGCGCGCGACCCCATTAGGCCACGTCCTGGAACCCGAAGATATCGCCGGGCCGATTCTCTTCCTGGCGAGCGACGCCGCGGCCTACATCACCGGGCAGGCGTACAATATTAATTGCGGTACGGTGATGATCTAAGAACGCTCACTCTTACAGTTTCTTTGGGCGCGTATGTATTGAAAGGCCGAGAGCAATTGTCGCGGCGCCGCGAGTGTTTTCATGGCTCCAAGAAAAATACCAGCCCGTCTCGACGTTCTTCTTGCTCCCAAGGCTCGCAAGGCAGTTGTCTTACGCCGCGGGCCTGCGAAACAAGTCTGCACGGTAGGTTGGGACTTATCCAGTGATACCTTCCAACTCGGTCAGTGGATCAAGGGCCGGATTCACGGTTACTGCTGTGATCTGTCGCCAGCCGGTAAATTCTTTCTATACTACCTAATGAACCCGAGCGAGGATTTTTATTGTTGGACGACCATTTCCCGTGCTCCTTATCTCAAAGCGATCGGTCGCTGGAGGGTGGTGGGAGGAATGACTGGTGGGGGATTGTTTTTATCCGACACGAGGTTTTGGTTGAACAACCCATACGATGAGGCATCAAAGTGCGGCGAACTCGAAAATGACCCAGCGGAAGCTGAAGACGAATTCTGCCGGGATTGGCGGAAAGTCTATTTTCGCAGACTACTTCGCGACCGTTGGAGGTTAGTAAAGAAAGTTGGCTATGAACCCGGTCGAGGAGCGCTCACTTTTGAAAAACCATTGTGTGAAAATCGAGTTTTAGTGAACATCGTTGACGCTTCCGGTCTGACGGGTCTCGGGCGCGGAATCTGTTCAAGCGAGTATCGGTTGATTGATTTCGAAACCGGTGAGGTTCAGTTTCAGCCGACTTGGGAGTGGGCGGATATCGACGGCGGCAGGCTTTTGTGGGCCGAAGGCGGAAAAATATTTTCAGCGAATATTGAAGCGCAAGGCCTTGGCTCAGGAAAGATGCTCTACGATTTCAACGATATGACTTTCCAGGCGATTGAAGCTCCCTATTAGTTTTATAAATGACCGAAGCTTTCGACTATCCAGTAACCGCGCGAATCGGAACTCACCAGCGGCACACGCCGGCATTGGAATTGTCGGAGAGGATTCAAAGAGAGAGGCGGAAGTGACGAACTCTCCGTAAGTCTTGTTATTTCTGCTCTGAGGGTATAATGCGGTTAGCCACGCTGAGCCAGCAAAGTGATCAGAATCGAGCTTAGAAAGCTTTCATGAATTTACGGCCGCGGGCGGCGTGCAATGACGCGAATGCTGGTCATAGATTTGAGGAGAAGCTGATGGCGAAATCTGCATCGAAGTTCGGATTCGTAGAATGCGCCGACTTGATTAGCGAGCAGAAGTACGGCGGCGCGTTGAAGTTGTTCCAGCGCGCAGTAAACAAATTCCTCGATTCGAAGAGTTCTCCCAAAAGAACCGAGATCGCGCGGCAGTTGCAGCAGATCGGGAGTGCATTGGAAGAGACTCTGAAGAAGGCCTACGGCGATAAATGGGAGTCGGAGATACCCAAGTACGCCGATGAAGGAAAGCACCTCGCTTGTTCATTTTGTGGAAAGCATCAGCAAGAAGTGCGCAAGATGATCGCCGGACCGTCGGTGCATATCTGCGACGAATGCGTCAAGCTATGCGGCGGAATCATGGCTGAAGAGCTGGAAGCTGCCAAAGGTAGCGATGCAACGTCGAAGAAGCCGGTGGGCGATGCAAAAGAAGATCGGCTCTGCGGAATCTGCATGGAGGCACGCGAAACCGAGGAATTGATTTTTTTGCCTCATGCGGCCTACATGTGCGCGGGTTGTTTAGAGGATATCCAAACAGTTCGAGATAAGCACGGAGAGAAATGACCGCCCGATCTGTCTAAGACCGCCGATCTGATATGCCTGAAATCAGTCGGTTCTTCGGAATCGTGATCCGTATGTTCGTTGAAGCCGGAGGATCGCACCATACTCCACATTTTCACGCTTATTACCAGGATCGGGTCGGTATTTACGACATCGAAAGGATTGAGCGGCTGGCCGGCTCGTTGCCAAGACGCCAAGAACGCCTTGTTCTCGCATGGGCGGAACTCCACCAGGAAGAATTAGTGGGCGCATGGCGGCGATTGCAGGAGGGACGCCCGCCAGTTAAGATTGAGCCGTTGAAGTGAGGATTTG
This sequence comes from Deltaproteobacteria bacterium, assembly GCA_005879255.1. Next base: position 9,091 of record VBKY01000090.1, on the reverse strand, counting down.
CTGATGACTCACGAAATCCATCGCGTCGTATCGTTCGAGCACGTCGCGCCATTTACGCTACGAGTGAGTTTTGACGACGGCACGGCACAAGTGATCGATTTTAGTCCCGTTCTGGAGGGACAACTCTACGCTCCGCTGCGCGATCCTTCTCTATTCGCGCAAGTTCGGCTTGATCCCGAAGCCCACACTCTCGTTTGGCCCAATGGCGCGGACTTTGACCCCGCGACACTCCATAATTGGCCGGAAGTAGGGCCCGCGATGAAGCGCTTAGCAGAGAAATGGGCATCGCGCGGAACGCGAGCTGGCGCTTAGCCTTGGCAATCATCGATAGCTAGGATTGTCGAGCGTGTCCCGCAACTAAATGAGCCAAGTCTTAATTCAACAATACCTCAACCAGCTACAAGACCTGCGCAAGGTTTCCGGTACCCATCGTGAATCCGTCGTCCGCGAAGCGTTCAAAGATCTGCTCAAAGGCTGGGCGCGTGCGCACGACCTAATCTTCGTTCCCGAATACGAGCCCGCGACCCCCGTCAAAGACCGGCGCTACGTCGACGGCGCGTTCGTTCATACCCTACGCGTGCCGTTCGGCTACTGGGAAGCTAAGGATGAAAAGGATGACCTCGACGCCGAGATCGACTTCAAGCTCCGGCGCGGCTATCCGCAAGACAACATCATCTTCGAGGATTCTACCCGGGCGGTTTTAGTTCAGGAGAAGGAGGAGGTTTACCGTTGCGCTGTTGATGATGTCAAAGCCCCTGGAGAAGTTACTCGACCTCTTCTTCGACTACGAGCGCACCGAGATCACCGAGTTCCGCAAGGCGGTAGAGCAGTTTAAAACCGACCTCCCGATGGTGTTGGAAGCGCTGCGCTCGATGATTGAGCGCGCGCACAAGCGTGAACCGGAATTTAGAAAAGCGGCAGAAGAGTTTCTCAAGCATGCTCAGGAGGCGATCAACCCGAGCCTAACAGAAGCCGATGTGCGCGAGATGCTGATCCATTAGAGTCGTACGAAAATCGCTAATTTGCTCGAGTCCATGAGAGAAAAGGGGTCTCGGTGACACGCGAATAGAGAAAATGAAAGTCTTGTACACGTCAACGGAGTTATTTCATTTTGTCGGACGTCGCGACCCAAGTGATGATCGCGCCAACTACGAGAACCTATTAAAAATACTCGCTGCGAGCTGTGTCTCTCATCCGCCGCACGACAATAATTGGGGGCAAGTTAGCTACACTATTAACTGGGACAGATCTTTGGAAAAGGAAGAACTTATTGTGCCGACGGTAACTTGCTACGCAGATATTCCTTTTGACTCGTTAAGCGTGCACGTCGCCAAATATGGAAAATTTGGCCTCTCCTTCCCTCGTGATTTATTGATCCCATACGGCGCTCGCCCGGTGATGTATATACCCACGAGAAATGATGACTGGAGATCCATTCACGGAACTACATTAATTCGGGACCTCGAAGCGATTTACAAGGGTTTTTACGCTCATGTGAAATCGAAATCTTCATCATCTGACACCACGACAAGCAGAGGGCCTTGGAGCTAAACCGAGCAATGAAGCCGACGCTGCAGACGCGATACTAAGCGTATTCGCGAAGGATTTTCTTGCTTTTGTTAAACCGTTCAATTCTCATCTTGGTCAGAATCATCCAGCAAATTATTACATGGAACGAGAATGGAGAAAGCACGGCAATCTAAAATTCGATCCGTCGGACGTGGCAAAAATAGTGGTCGCTAAGGCGTATTTGTCGCGCTTGGAAAGAGAATACCCAGAGTATTTGGGCAAGGTCATTGGAATTTAGAGGTCCTTCTGATCGGCGGGCTGACGACTATGGAATTACGTTTCCATCCCCTGATGACTTAGCGCGGTGCATCAAGGGGACGAGAAAAAAAGTATTAGAATCAGAGTTCGACGTGCCGGATAGCTGGCCTCGAATCTCTTGGAGGGATCTCGGCGAGATCTCCAGTTCAACTCGTTTGTTTGGATCGCAGGTTATGTCTTTGGTGCGAACCATCTGCGTTAGGTCAGGCCGCGCTTCTGCAATCGATTGTCTGTGGATATAGAGCGGAAGATTTGAAACTTGCTATTGATGCTATTCCGAAGGAGAAATTTATGCCGTACGATTGCTGGCGCGGGATGGTTGGGATCATCAAACCGACCAAGGGGTCGGGTTCCGGAAGGGATCGGTGTGATTCCACTGTTCAACAACGTGCGGCATGGGAAGATCGAAGAATTCCAGGCGGCAATTCCGGCTTATGAAGCGAAGATCGCCGAGCTTGCCGAGGACAAGGTTGATCTGATTCACGCGGCGGGGACGCCACCGTTTATGCTGCTTGGCTACAAGGGCGAGGCTGAGATTATTGCTAAATGGGAAAAGCAGTTCGGCATCCCGATCTTTACCTCGGGCACGAATCAGGTTGCCGCGATGAAGGCGCTTGGGATCAAAAAAGTCGTCGGCATTGGTTACGATTTCGATGACACAAGCATTGTCGCACGATATTTCACTGATGCGGGTTTCAACGTTTTAGAGTTGGAAAAACTTCCCGGACCGTGGGAAGAGGTCGGCAGGCTTTCATCAAAGGACATCTATTATCAAGCGAGGAATCTGTCCTTGCGGCATCGCGATGCGGACGGGATTTACTTCCAAGGCGGGAAGCTCCGCATTCTCGATATCATCGAACCGCTGGAGCAGGACCTCGGTGTGCCGGTAATTCATCCGGGCGTAACCCAGTGTTGGGAAATTCAGAAACGTTTGCGAGTACGCCAGCCGCGCAGTGGCTATGGGCGACTCTTAGTGGAGTTGCCGTAGTAGACTCGTTTCGAGGAACCAGAGCAGAACGACCGAAAACGCCCTTCGACGCGCTCAGGGCGAACGGACAAGGAAACGCCGCTCGTGTGAGTATGAACGGTGATCCTTTCCCATTTATTACTGCTAACTAGACCCGCTTATTCCGTCGGAAAAATCTTTTTCCCCGTCCCTTCCTCTTCTAAACTGATCGCTTTGGTCGGGCAGATTTTGGCGGCGAGCAGAATTTTTTCGTCCGTGTCGGCTTTGGGATCGATGACTTCCGCGATCATCTTGGCGTCGAGTTTGAATACTTTGGGCGATGCTTGGATGCACTTGGCGTAGCCTTCGCATTTGGTTCGGTCGATGGTAATTTTCATGCTTTCTCCTCGTAGGCTGCTGAAAGATGACGATGCGTATCGCTACGCTCAACGCATCCTACGGTTCTCCTGCCTTAGCCCAGCACTACAATGCTCGGTTACTCCATTCACTCAGGCATTGAGGCCGTAAAGCTTCGCGGCATTATCCCGATTCAATTTTCTTTTGACGGTCGGGGCGATGCCTTCGCAGTTGCGGTCAACGGTTTCTTTGGAGCAGGGCCAAGTGGTCACACCGTGCGGGTAATCGCTGGCCCAGAGAAAGTTGTCTTCGCCGTAAACCGAAGCCGTCAGCACACCGGCACGATCGTCTTGATAGGTGAAAAAAACATTATTCTTAAAGTACTCGCTGGGCCGACGCTTATTGATGTTGCGATCGGCGTCGAAAGTGCTCTCGCGGCCGAACCAGTAGTCGACTTGTTGAACCAGGTTCGCCACCCAGCCGACGTCGAACTCGGCGCAGACCAGTTGCAACTTCGGGTGGCGATCTAACACACCGGAGAGCATCATGTTGCCGAGGAATTGCTGCGCCGGTTCCTGCTTGCGCGCGAAGCCCATCGGCTGCTTTTTCGGCTCGATCTCGCGCGGCCCTTCGTAGTGCGTGCGCGCGATTCCCTGGGTGGAAGTGGTGTGCACGTTGATGATCAAACCGGTTTCTTCCAGGGCGCTCCACATCGGCTCATAGTGCGGCTCATAGTAGCCGCTGTCTTTGATGCGCGTGGGAATTTGCACACCGCGAAAGCCAAGCTTGGCGTAGCGGTGAATGTCAGCGACCGTGTGCTCCATGTCGAGAATCGTTAAAAGCGCCAGGCCGATGAGTCTCTTTGGGTTCGCGCTACAGAATTCGTGCAGCCAGTCATTGTACGAGTGAAAGATCGCGCGCTGATAGGGCTCGTCAGTGATGCTATAAAGCTGGCGCGCCGCGCTGGAGAACAACACTTCCGCGTCGACGCCGTCGGTGTCCTGGTCTTTGAGGCGAGCGTTGGGCTCCCAGCCGCCGGGATAATCTTCGTAGCGGAAGACTTCGTTGAAGCGAATCGTTTGAAAGTGTTTCTCCTGATCGACTTCGGAGATGCCGCCGGACTTGTCGACTACGAGGCCCTTCGAATAGTGCGATAAGCCGATCGGCGGCTGGCCGTCGATGAGGAGCCAAATACCTTTCGGCACACCGGGCGGGTCCTTCACGACTTTTGGCGCACGCTCGCCGTATTCCTTTTGCACGCGCTCCCACGCGGCGGGCGGTTCATTGACGTGGCTATCGGCGGAAATGAGTTTGAAATCCGGCATGGGTTTCTCCTTATTGAGTTATGCGATATCAATGATATCGCGGCCATCGCGTTTTTCTATGCGCGTTGTTGCGTTTCGTCGAGCTTTTCCACAAATTCCGCGTATTGTCGACGATAGGAGAGGTGGCGCCGGATTGTCAAGTGAGCCGTCGAATTTCTCGGATGGATTTTGTATTGACAATCGGGAGCTAACTTTGGATGCTCTGCTCCTCGAAGCATGGATCGAAAGGACGCCGCATGAAATCTCTATTCAGTTTATTGTCGACAAAAAACATTTCGGTCATTGCCGGACTGATCATGCTTGCTCTGCCAACCTGTTTTGCCCATGCGGCAAGCGCGGATCGCGACAAGATTGTGGAGGGGGCGAAGAAGGAAGGCCAACTCGTCCTATACACTGGAATGGAAACTGAAGAGGCGAATATTTATACGAAAGAGTTCACCAAGAAGTATCCGTTGATCAAAACCGAAATATTTCGCGCCGCGGGCGAGAAAGTCCAGGCGAGATTCCTCATCGAGCATCGCGCGGGTACCCACATGGCGGACATCTTTCAGACGAGCATCGTTCAAGTTTATCAGTTGAAAAATGCCGGGCTACTAACGCGATTTGTCTCCGAGGAAGCTCCCGCTTATCCGGATGGTTTCAAAGACCCCCAGGGACACTGGACGGCGTTTTACCAGATACCGTACGTGATCGGCTACAACACCCGTCAAGTTGCGCCCAAAGACATTCCCACGCGCTACGAAGATCTGCTGAACCCGAAATGGAAGGGGCTGATAAGTTTGGAGACAGAGGAATACCAGTGGTTTTACAACGTGTTGCAGATCATGGGGCGAGACAAGGGGCTCGACTTCATGAAGAAGTTCGCCGGCCAAAATCTGCAAATGCGCAAAGGGCACACGCTATTGGCTCAACTGGTGGCGGCGGGCGAGACGGCGATCGCGACCGTTGTGTACTCCAATCGGGTCGAGCGGATGAAGGGAAGCGGCGCGCCGATTGATTGGGTGCGCTTCAAAGGTCCGACGATCACGGCTATCAACGCGATCTCGATTCCCGACAAGGCGCCACATCCGAACGCGGCCAGACTGTTCGTGGACTTTGCGCTGTCGAAAGAAGGACAGGGATTGCTCCGCGGCCAGCGGCGCGTTCCCGCGCGCCCGGATGTTTTCCCGGATCCGCCAAGTCTTACGAAGGGCCTGAATCTCTACCCAGCGAAACCCGAAGGGATGATCGAGAGCTACAACGAAACCGTGGCCCGCTTTGACGAGATCTTCAACAAAACAAGGTAAGTTTTCAGCGCACGTATTCAACGTGAATTGAGCTACTTGAGAATTTCTTTGAGCTTGGCGACCAGGGTGGGTTCGAGCTTCATAATCTCCTGAACGTTTTGTTCCAAGGTTGCGCCGTCGGTCGGATTGATATCTAGATTCGCCTTCCTGGTCTCGGCCAAAAACTCCGGATCTTTCATCGTGTCGATGAACGCCTTGCGCAAAATTTGCACTCGGTCCTTGGGCGTGCGAGGAGGTAAAACGAACGGCCGCACCGTCGGGCCGTGGGCTTGTAACACGATCTGCATCAATTTCTTGGCTTCGTCGGTCTTAGCGAAATTGATGGATATCGGAACCTTGGTCAGCTCCGGATGTGACTTGGTGTTCCCCTGGAGGACAATCACCATGTCGCCTCTCTCCACTTCCTTGCGCCAAGTCGATTTGGCGGACTCCCATGAAATACTGACCCCAGAAACTTCGCCGCCATTGAACGCCAGACGGATTTCGGAAGTTCCCTTGTAGCCGCTTACCAATTGAAGCGGCAGGCCGATGGTTGCTTTGAGGATATTGGGCACGTCGTCGCTTCCCGTGCCGCTCGCGATTCCGCCAAACTTCACGACTTGCTTGGAAGCCAGCCATTTTTCGACGTCTGTGACGCCGGTGGATTTCGCGACGCCGAGAACAAAATTGTCCTGCATCGGAGTGCCGATAAACTCGAATTTGGGCGCATCGAACTCGATTCCCGGTTTGCCGAGCAGCTGGTGGAGGAATAGCCCGCCGATAAAGTGGCTGATAATCAAACCATCGGGCCGCGCCACTTTGTAAAGATAGTTGGCGGACACAAGACTGCCAGCGCCAGTCATATTTTCCACGGCGATGGCGGGATTACCGGGAATGTGTTTGCCCATATGGCGGGCAATGGCGCGGGCATAGACATCGTAGCCCCCACCAGCCGCAAGACCGACGATTATGCGAATTGTTTTTCCCTGATAAGAACTGTCTTGGGCGAACGTCTCGGCGCTGCCGGCACCGAAAAGCAGGCTAATAGCGATGAGAACTATACGACCGATATTATCCAATGTCTTCATGTAACCTCTCAGGCCTGACTGCGATCGAAGCCATCCTCTAACGGAGATCTCTCGATGAGCAAGCTCGTCTATTTCAAGATTTCTTTCAGCTTGGACACCAGCGCCGGTTCCAGTTTCAAAATTTCCTTGACGTTTTGCTCCAACGTGGCGCCGTCGTCGGGGTTGATGTCGAGATTCGCCTTTTTCGCCTCGCCGAGAAATTCGGGATCTTTCATCGTGTCCATGAATGCTTTGCGCATGATCTGTACCCGATCTTTCGGCGTATTCGGCGGTAGGACGTAAGGTCGCACGGTCGGACCGTGGACGCGGGCGACCGTCGAGATCAGCCGTTTCGCTTCTTCCGTCTTGGCGTAATTGAGCGCCATCGCCAATTTGGGAAATTCCGGATGGGGTTTGAGCGTCGCCTGGAGAATGAGTTTCAGTTCGCCGCTTTCCAATTCTTTGCGCCAAGTCGATTTGGTCGACTCCCACGAATTACTGATGCCCGCGATCTCACCGCTGTTAAACGCCAGACGCACATCGGCAGTGCCCTTGTAGCCGGAGACGAGCTGGATCGCCAAGCCCAGGGTCACTTTGAGCACGTTGGGAAAATCATCCGAACCGGAGCCCGATGCGACGCCGCCGAATTTGACGACTTGCTTGGAAGCCATCCATGACTCCAAATCGGCGATGCCGGTGGACTTCGCGATTCCGAAGAGGAAATTATCCTGGGCCGGAACGCCAATGAATTGAAACTTGCTCGCGTCAAACTCGATCCCGGGCTTTTCCAAAATTTGCTGCAGGAAAAGCCCGCCGATGAAATGACCGATCGTGAGACCGTCTGGTTTCGCGGCTTTGTAGGTGTAGTTGGCCGAGATCATGCTGCCGGCGCCCGGCATGTTTTCGACCAGCAATGACGGATGGCCGGGAATGTGCTTTCCCATGTGTCGGCTGATCGTTCGGGTGTAGGCGTCGTAGCCGCCGCCGGCGGTAAAACCGACGATCATGCGGATGGTCTTACCTTCATAAAAATTGGTTTGGGCAAAGCCATTGTCGGTGGCGGAAACAAGCACTGCCGAGAGAATAAGCGCCGATAGTCTAATTGATACTTGCATTGGCGTCCCCTTTACGTTAGCCCGACAAGAAAATAGCATTCGAGTCGCACCCGTCCTACCTTGTTCCCAAAATCTCCTTCAACTTGGCGACGATCGACGGACTAAGCGTGGAGAGTTTACTTACCATCTTTTTCATTTCCTCGCCGGTGATCGGCTCGATATCCAATTCTGCTTTCTGCGCGTCGGCGAGGAACTCGGGATCCTTCAATGTTTCGAGGAAACGCCCTTGAGCAGATGTGAAGAGCATAAGGGTTACTAACGCGAAACTCAGTGCGACGCATCTCAGCTTGATTGCACATTCCCTCTTCTCGTCGGAAAGCTGGGCGAATCTAAGGAAAAGGCTTGTTTGTGTCAAGACGGATGTGAGGCTCATGGAATAAAGCTCGCAGGGTGAGCTGCGAGTGAGTCAGTTTGACACCCCGGCGCCGCCGCTGTAAATTTTCTCGCAATGCGTAGAGACTAAACTGCCGCATCGTGAGAAGCCCATTTCCACTCGAGAGGGACAGTGATGGTTAAACCTATCGCGCTATCCGCCACCCACATGGAATGCCGCAATTTGCAAGAATCAATGGCGGTGATGACCGACTTATTGGCGTTTGAGAGGATTTCTGAAAAACCCGGCGAAGTAACGTTAAAGCATCCCAATAGCCACTGGCTGCTCGTGCTCCACGACGCAGGCCCCGACGCGCCTGCCAAACCCATGCACAACCACTGGGGCGTGCGGGTCATGACCACCGAGGAAGTCGACAAAGCGTACGAATATCTGAAGGCGCACAAGGATCAGTACAAGCTCGGCGCCATCGGCAAACCGACGTGGAGTCATGGATCGTACTCCTGCTACTTCGTTGAACCCGGAACCAACGGTTGGGAAATCGAATGTTACGAGGACTTTTCGCGCAAAGAAGCGGCGGCGCAGAAATTCGGCGGCGTGAAAAAACCCCATTGGGAGGCTGTCTATCCCGAAGAACGCTTTCCGGGGCGCGGCTACGTGCCGCAAGGATTTACCCATGGAACGTTGGTCGCAACTGACATAGATGCCAGCCGGGATTTCTACACGAAAGTGCTGGACTTGGAAGTGCATCGGTTCAGCAGCAAAGTGATCTACATCAAACACCCGAGCACGAAAACCTACGTCGTCTGCGCCCAGCGCCAAGAATTCAAAGTTTTCTCGCCAAACTTTCGCAACACG
>VBKY01000089.1:24764-42399 GCA_005879255.1 Deltaproteobacteria bacterium | reverse complement strand
CGCGCCTCGGCTCGACGACGCACTTTTATCTCCGCGCGGCTCTGCGACAGGTCGGCCTCGATCCGGAAAAAGATGTGACGATCTTACAACTGGGCACCGGCACCGAAGCCGTCTCGGCGATGGAGGGGGGCCGTATTTCGATGGCGGCGTTGACCAATCGTTATGCGATCCCGCTGCTGCAACGCGGCTGGCCAATGTTCGTCGACTTGAGCACCACCGATCTGATTTATCCTTCTTCCTGCGTCGCCAGCAGCCGTGCCTTTGTGAAGGCGGACTCAAAAATAGTCGACGACTTTCTGAGCGCTTACGTCGCGGCTATCCAGTTGATCAAGAAAGACCAAAGCTTCGCCGAAAAAACATTCGCGAAATGGCTCAGAAAGACTGTCGAGTCCTATGCGAAGTTGTTCAAGGCAGCGCCCTACGTGCCCGACAAAGGAATCGAAACCGTGATGAAAGATCTCGCGAACAGACGGCCGATCTCAAAAGAATTCATCGGCCACCCTGAGTTGTTTCGCGACAACGGTCCATTGGAGAAGGCGCTCGCGCGATCATGAATAACACGCGAATTATTGTTATTGCCGGCACGCTGCTGCTCGGTCATATAACGGCGCAGGCTCAGGAACTGCGCCGCATCTTTTACGGCACTTCGACCTCTGTGGCTCACCTACCGGTATGGGTCGGCAAAGATACGGGACTCTTCGCCAAGAACGGATTAAACATCGAGCCCGTGCAGATTCGCGGCGGCGCAGTCAGCACTATGGCGATCATGAGCGGCCAAACGGTGCTTTCCGGCGTCGGCGCCGGCTCGGTGATCGCCGCCCGTGTCGAGGGCGGCGACATCGTGCTGCTCGCCTGCCCCACCGATCTCGAGCCGGTCTATCTCATCGCGCGCCCCGAGATAAAGTCTCCTTCCGATCTCAAGGGAAAAGCGGCTGGAATCACGCGCCTCAACTCGTCCATCCATTTTTATCTCCGCTCCGCTGCGAGAATGATCGGAGTGGATTCCGACAAAGAGATGACTCTACTCCAGCTCGGCGGCAGCCCGGAGATTGTCACCGCACTGGAGGGCGGAAGAATCGCTGCGGCCGCATTGACCATACGGGATGTCCTACCGTTCATGCAGCGCAACTGGCCGGTGCTCGTCGATTTAACCAAAACCGATCTGGTCTATCCCTCATCGTGCGTGACCAGCAGTCGCGCATTCGTCAAAGCCGAGCCCAAAACGGTCAACGCCTTCTTGAACGTTTACGTAAGCGCGATTCAGCTGATCAAGAAAGATCCAAAACTCGCAGAACGGACTTTGATTAAATGGCTGAAGGAAAAAGAATCGGCGAATTTAACTAAGTCCATGGAAGCCTTCGTCCGTCTGTTCAAGCCCGTGCCCTACGTACCTGACAAAGGCATTGAAAACGTTCTCAAGGATCTGGCGAACCAGCGCCCGGTGCCGAAGGAATTTGTCGGTCATCCGGAGCTGTTTCGCGATCACGGACCATTGGAGAGAGCCTTGCCGAAATCATGAACGCGGCTTCCCTACTCTTTGTCATCATCGTTCTTTCACTCCTGGTTCATCCGCCATCCGCTCGCACCGAAGATCTGCGCCGCATTCTATACGGCACAACGGCATCACCATCCCACTTACCTGTCTGGGTTGCTAAGGAAGCCGGCTATTTCGAGAAGAACGGTCTCAATGTCGAACCGGTACAAGTTCGCGGCGGATCGCTCATCACGCTGGCGATCATCACGGGCGATTTGCCGTTCTCCGGCGCGGGCGCCGAGTCCGTCGTGGCCGCCCGCGCGGCAGGTGGCGACGTGGTGTTACTGGCGTGTCCCGTGGACGCCGATCCGGTCTATTTGATCACGCGGCCGGAAATAAAATCGGCGCAAGATTTAAAAGGTCAGGCCAGCGCCGTCACGCGCTACGGCTCGACGACGCACTTTTATTTACGCGCGGCACTCAAGCACGTCGGATTAAATCCGGAAAGAGACATGACGATTCTCCAGCTGGGCGCTGGACCGGAGATGGTCGTGGCGCTTGACCGTGGCGCTATTGCCGCCGCTGCGCTCACCACGCGCTACGCCATTCCATTCTTGCAGCGCGGCTGGCCCGTGCTCGTTGACCTAAGCACCACCGATCTCGTCTATCCTTCGTCGTGCGTCACCAGCAGCCGAGCATTTGTCAAAGCCGAGCCCAAAACCACGCATGAATTTTTGCGCGCCTATGTCGCGGGGATTCATCTAATCAAGAAAGATCTGCGCTTCGCCGAAAAATCGTTTGCCAAATGGATGCGCGAGAAAGACGCGGCGATCACCAAGAAGACCGTGGAATCCTACGCCCGTTTATTCAAACCCGCCCCCATCGTCCCGGACAGAGGGATCGACAACGTACTGCAAGATCTCGTCAAAGCCCGTCCGGATTTTAAGCAGTACCTCGGCTGGCCGGAACTGTTCAGAGAGAACGGACCGTTGGAGAAAGTGCTGAAGGAAAAGTGAAAACCTAAAATTGGAGTGATGGAGTAGTGGAGTGGTGGAGTGACGCGGTTCTAACTCGTAGGATGCGGTGACTCCAGGAACCGCATCGTTTCTGGCCGTAAACATCAGGAAAACGCGATCGATGCAGTTCCCTCCAGTCACTGCATCCTACAGGTCTGAAGGAGAATAAGTGATGGGGCCGGAGCGTTGGAATGATGGAGTTGATGGAAGTTAAGAAATACCCAATACTCCAGTACTCCAACGAACTGAAGCACCCTCGGCTCGAAGCCGAAGGGTTCTGAATTGGTCGACTGGAAGTCGACTCTTGTTCCCGCCATTCCGGCCCTTCGACGGCGCTCAGGATAGACTCCAGCCGGAATACAGGCGGTTTTGAACTTGAATCGAAGACGAACCTGGATGCCGGCATGACGAACTTTCACTTTCCCTGAAGGTGAGGGATTTAGACGATCCCCGAGGGACGGTCGATCGCTATTGCTTCCACTCCAAAAACTCCAGCCGCACACCTTCCGGTCCTTCGAAGAAACAAACTCTTCGGCCGTCAGGCAGGACTCGTTCTTCGAGGATTTTTATCCCGGCGGATTTGATCTTGGCGATTTCGCCGTCGAAGTTATTGGTGTCGATGGCGACATGCTCGAGTCCGTGAAACTGCTCGAGCTTTTGCTCTTCCAGAAACTGGGTCACATTGAGCTCCACACCGTGCAAGTTCAGGCGATAGTTTTTGCTCCCATCGGGTCTGGTGTTCTCCTTGACGACTTTCGCCCCCGTGTACTCGACATAGAAGTCCGCTGTTTTCTTTGGATTGGGCGTTTTGAGATGAAGATGGTTGATTCGGAAAGCCATAGCATCCTCCTATTTTTCGCCGGGTCTTTGCCCCTTTCTTACTCTTGTCACTGGGCAAATTGCAATCGTAAGAGCAGCCGCATTGTTCGCCGTTCTTCAATCGGATCTGCCGGCAATTTATCTTTAATTGCATTATCCTCAACCTGCTTCCGAACCGAGTTCGACATGCCGACAAGAGTCGGCAGCTAGGAAATACAACTTTTCGAAGTCCTGCTGTGAAAACAGGACACCTAAGGTGTAAGGAAATGACGAAATCGGTGAGTTGTCTAAAGTGCAGGGAGACTTATGTGAGGGATGACAAATGCGGCCTTCGTCGTCGGCGGGTAGTGGTGAGTGGAGGGATTCGTGAGCTCAGCTCGGCAAGATTCGGCGCAAACAGTCTAAGGGCACTGCCGATGGATGAACTCAAAGAGAGTCTGGGAATTTTTTTCTGTGCTTCGATTTAAGACAACTACAGGGCGAGGACGCGTGCGCGTTCTCTAAGGGGCGGCGGCATACAGACGATCTAAGAATGCCGCGGGAATCGCCGCGTTGAGCTCTTGCTCTAGATAACCGAGAATAATGGACAGCGGCTGCGCAAAGTCGCCATCCCGGGCGTTATCCAAAAGCATATTCCAGTCGAGGTTTGGATATCGGTCAATGATAAGCCAACTATCGCACACCCAGCGCAGCGACTGACGGCTTTCGCAATAGAAGGCATCGACGCATACATGCAAAAGATTATCGGCGGGCGATAGAATACGGCTGGGAACATCGGCAATCATTTGCTCCTGACTTCGTGTCCAGATACCTGCCAAGGTTTCATTATAGAAAGGCGTACGAAACAGCCGGCTGTGCAATTCAAGCGGCAGGCCAGACCTGTGCACGAGCTTCATATCATCTATCACTGGTTCGGGTGTTTCGTCGAACGGCATGAAGTCTTGGCTCGACAGTGCTCTCACGGCACGTTGCAAATCGCCATCCATTAAGAGGATATCGATATCATGACAGTGTCTAAGCACTGGGGAAGGGTAAACAGTGTCAGCCAGCGCCGCACCCTTGAGCAAGATCGCTTGGATACCCTCTGCTCTGAGTGTAGACAAGAGGCGTCCGCAGATACGGCGATAGATATTCGTGCGCGCCTCTTCTCTCAAATGTGCAACTCGCAAATAGGTTAGAAATGTTTTGTCCGCCGCAACAGCATTGCGTCTCAGCGCGTTTAGAAGCAGCGGTCGCAAACCGCTGAGTGCTTCTGTTGTTTCCAGACCGTTGTGGAAATTGCTCCGCTGTGACTGCCAAGCCTCCCACGCTTCGCGGCCCGATTGGCCCGACTGCAAACAGGCACGCAGCAGCAACACTTGCTCCAACGTCGGCAATATGGAGCAAGCATCGGATGGCGCGGGTTTCTTTTCCGTCCCTTTCATACGGAATCATTTGGAATCAGTTTCAAAAACCAAATGAACTCTTCGGGTTGAATCGGCGTCACCCTAACGCGATAACGCAGGCCGAGAACAGCGGCATCTCTGGATCAGTTCTCCATAGAGGTCGTCATACGCGTCCACGTAGCGGGCCCAACTGAATACCGTTTGTGCGCGGCGCCGAGCATTCTCTCCCATCTGCCTGGCCCTTTCGGGGTGCTCGAGCAACGATAGGATCGCCGCAGCAATGGCACCGCTATTTCCTGGCTCGACCAACAAGCCAGTTTGCTGATGCACGATAACCTCCGGAAGCCCACCGACCGATGTCGCCACAACGGGCCGAGCCATTAGTGCCGCCTCTAATGCGACCCAGGGAAGGCCCTCGCGCCACGATGGGATGATGACCGCCGTCGCAGAGTTGATCAAGTTTGGAACCTGCTCAGAAGTAACCCAGCCAAGAAATTTGACCGCATCCTTGAGGCCCAGCTCGATAGCCTGCCGCTCTAGTTGCGGGCGGGCGGGTCCGTCTCCGGCAATGATCAAGCGTGCCAGTGGGAAGCGATCAATAATGGATTTAAACGCCGCCACCGCAACATCAACCCCTTTGTAGGAAACGAGCCTGCCCACGCATAATAACCGGGGCGGGTCGGTTGACAGGGGTTCAGGAACGTCAGGTGGCGCCTCCGGAGCGTTATAGATAACAGATGAATGCGGGATAATTTCAGGCGCCCACCTTCGACCTTGGTCGAGAATCGCCGCCGAGCAGCCAACGACCCAGTCGGCGGCGCGCAGAATCTGTCCCTGTATGGAGTCGCCATCAACAACTTCGCCCGTCACTATTTCCTGGCGCATGGTCACCGACACAGGCGCCGGATGCGCCTTGGCCGTCTGGAGATGAAAGAGAACGCTCGGACCAATAATGTGTATGTGGACGAGATCGGGGGCGAGGGCTCGCTTTAGTCTTGCTACTCGTTGGCGTACCTCTATGAATTGCTCTATATTTCCGCGCGCCAACGCCGGTCGAAACGGAAAGCGATAAATTGTAATCCCATTATATTGGGCTTCGTCGGCGAGTTCGAGGTAATCGTGCGACGTCACCACGAAGAACTCATAACCGCGATCTCGTAAGGCCAAGACCAGTCGCAGGCCCCAGACTTCCGCCCCTCCCATATAAGGCCAAAAATGCTCCGACCAAAATAAGACGCGCATTAAGAGCCTCGCCTCATTCCGCCGTCGTTCGTCTTTCCCAGACAGCGTGCGCGCTCGATCTCGCTCCTCACAAGCTCCAAGTATTCGTCGCGACTGGCGGCGGCCAGGATACGGCTGCGATTGGTCCGGTGCAAACGCCGATACACCAAAACATCGGGTAGTAACTCCATGACCGCCTCGTGTTTGGCTGCGCGCAAAAACCAGTCCGAATCGCCGCCATGCTGCAAGGCAGAGTTGAAATGGCCGACCGTTTCAAAGAGATTTCGACGGGCAAGGAGAGTCACAGTGGAGTAGCCTGGCAAAGGTTTCGCAATGCGGTGATGCCGGAATTTTGCTGCTTCCTCAGCGAGTTCTGGAATCCAGAAATTTTGTACGTGCGTGACCGACAGGTCGAGTTCCGGACGGCTCTGAAAACGCTCTAATTGTCGCGCCAGCTTGTCCGCGTGCCACACATCATCCGCGTCGAGAAAGGCCACAAAATCGCCGCGTGCAGCGCGTAGGCCCAAGTTAGTCGCCGCGGCCGGTCCCGCGTTTGATTGCCATAAATAGCAAACCTTCTCGCCGTAGCCGCCCACCAGCTTCGCTGTGCCATCAGTGGAGCCGTCGTCTACAACCAGGACCTCCAACGGCCGGTGGGTCTGCGCCAAAATGCTATCCAACGCCTCAGCCAAATAGAGTTCGCCGTTGAACACACGCACAATGCAGCTAATCAGAGGGGAGTTAATCACGAGTAGTTACAGGTAATGGTTATCTGTGAGCCTTTCTCTTTAGAGAAAAGAACGAGACGCCTCCGAAATCGCCTCTTGCACGTCGATTGCACCCGCGCGTAAGTCGGCTTGTCGACTGAGTTGAGCGCGAATCCCGGTCAACCGTACATCCCGCTAGGCTTTGCCGCATGATCGCGATTCTCAAAAAAACTTGTGTCGTGGATGTACAGCATGGGCCATTTGAATAAATGGGACTAAAATGAGTCGCGGCAGCCTGGCTTCTTTCTCATGAGGGAATGTTTCATCCTCAATCCCTGTTTCGGGGTACTCGTTATAACCGCGGTATTGTGTGCCGAACAGATAATCCCAGATACTGAAGAGTGCGCCGAAATTTGTATCCCGGTTTGCGCCATGACCGAGTGATGCACCCGGTGCGACTGTGGGGTCACCACCATATAGCGCAAGACACCTAAGTTTAGGCGTATATTCGCGTGGTAACATCGCGTGTACCATTGCTTAAAAAACGAAAACGCGACAATCTCCGGGACCGATACCTCAAGCACGAGAAAAGGAATCACGACGACGGTATGCCGAACGATATACTCGACAATATGGTAGCGGTAATCCGTAAAAAAGTTCAATGCTTTTTGCGAATGATGCACAGCGTGAAACCGCCACAATAAAGGTACTTTATGATTCAAGTAATGCTGCAGCCAAAAAAGCAAATCCAATAATAATACGCCGGACATAAAGCGTAACCACGCGGGCCATTGCGCCGCGGCTTCGATCGTCAAGAAGTTAAAATGTTGCCGGTAAATCTCTTTGAGGACATAAACATAGGTCGTAATAACAATGGCGTTCAAAAGAGTTTCGTAGACGAACCAAACTATGTCCTGAGCCAAGCTGATATTAAAAGATTTTTGTTTGGGATCGGCGGGGAACAATTTTTGGAGCAAGAGGGTCAAAGCAACAACCACATAAAACTCAGGTGATATGAGGGTGTGCTTAAACAACCCCGCAAGCGGAAGGTAAAAACTACGCGTCAACCACGGTTTGATTAGCGACGCGGCAAGAACAAAAGGTTGGAAGCATTTAAGCGCCGCATAAGTAATCCCCACCGCTGTAGCCATGGTTACGACTAATGCAAATCTATTTTTCGCTGACATGTTGTTCATCCTAGGCTATGAATCACTTCAACAACCTAAGACAGACTAGATCCCCCGAGCACGAAATCAAATGATTCTGAAAAAAGCGTTATGATTTTTTGTCTGACTCGTTCCACGCGACATTGTCTAGGTCGGGTACGGGCGGATCAAGGGCAAGCAGATGTCCCATATCGCGATAGATAACGAGTCGAGGAGAATTATAAGGCAATTTCCGTTGCTGTTGTGATTCACAGCCGTTCCGCGGTTCGGATGGGTCGTCTGATACCGAGCACAGATTCTCCTCGATTAGTTTTCCTATTAGCTGCTCAACATCGGCTGCCACTTGTTCCGGTGAGGCGTCATAACGCGCAAGAACCTCGTCTATGATCTCCTCGAGATTGTGACCCTCTTGAATCATTTCCCAGATTGCTCCGCCAACATCCTCCATGCTGTAGCATATCCCTTTCGCGAGGTTAATGAGAATCGCCTCCCCATCGAAGACTTTGAATATGATCTCCTTTTCACGGGGGCGAATGTAACGATGCATGGTCATGATCTTACCTCCTTCGCTGTTTATCATCCTAAATTCGTTCTCGTATCTCCGACATAGGACCCTCACAATCGCTTATGGCATCGAGCCAGCAGAGCTAATGGCGATGAAGACTACCGGCTTTGCGCCCTTTGCCCTAATCGTATCTTTGGTGGATAAAACTAACGAGGGTTTGAGAATTTCTCTCTATATCTCGCCCCAAAACAAAGCGATAGGCAGACGCACGGGTAAGAAGACGTAGACTATTGTAGAGGCGCGAGGTAACCACGCCACCTTTACCTAATACTTCCCATAAGCCTCTCTCCAATAAGAATTCCAATCCCTGATAGACTCCGAGGCCGATGATCACATACTTCACCAGGGCATGGAACGCGCGGTGGCGTGACAAGGGGATGATGTCTGACAGATCGCCAAGGTTTCGCTCTCCCACCAAGATCAACGCCGGCTCGACCGTCTTACCCAAACGGTCTTTAAAGTATTCGATGTCGATTAGGGTTTTCGGGTCAAATTCCATTCGATTCACGGTGCGAAGATACTGAGGAGGGATTCCGGTCTCTTGCTCGGGGTGAACTCCGAGGCGCAGGGGAAATGGCAGGATACGACCGTGGCGATCAATCAACGGCGTATCCTCACCGAGCAGAAAAAAGCCCGGTTGGCGCATGAGCTCCAGTGCCATGGTGCTCTTACCTCCTCCCGAGGGGAGAAGAAGCAGAATACCCTTGTGCTTATAACTCACCCCTAACGCATGCACCCGGTGAATCCTTCGGCTGTCCAGATACTGCCCGACGGTCGATAGGATGAAGAGATATGCGATCTCATGGACGAGATCGTGGTCCATCCCATAAATGACGCACCGCTTTTCCTTTCGGTCAAAGACCGCCAGCCCCTGGCCAAAATAATCGATATAACTAATCTTCTTGTTCTCAAAACAGACGTTGCGGGGCGTGATAACCGAGGCGGGAAGAGAGGGAAGCTCGCCGTAAGGAGGAGAGGCAGAATGCATTTCCACTTGCACCTGTCCCTTCATCAAGGGAACACTAAAGTAGGAAAAGTGCCGCCTTACTTCCTCCACCAGATCCGGAGAGGCACTACTGACCTCAATCGTGAGGCCATAGAAATTGAAGCACTTGGTCATTCTGCTTTTCTTTCCTACTGGAGTTCGGATACTGGGGAATCTGCCAGACGATTGTGCACGTCGTTGGCTATACTTTTTAGCAATCGAAAACATTCCTGGCCTGCGGTGCTATCTGGAGCCTCCTTTAATGCACTGAGTTTTATCAAATGTTCTGGATAACGGTTTTGGCACTCGACTAAGAGTTCGTTATGCCATGGCTTAATCAATCCTGTGTCCAAATACAACTTAACGAACAGAAACCGGTTCATGATCACGTCGAATTCTTTTCCCGAGAACCAATTTGGACTTGGCGGTGAAATGAGCGTATGGCATTGCGGGAATGTTAGGACGTTGGGCGTCTGTCGAATCAAATAGCCGACGAATGCCTGCTTATCGGGTGGCGGCATATCCGATACCAGATCTTGCCCGTATGCGACTATCCTATAGGTCACCAAACGAGTGTATTCGAACGGATCGTAATGGCGCAGCATGTAATTGAAGAGATGGGAACTCATTATGACCGGCATATTCCTTTCTTGAGCAAACACTGGCCTGATGGCCGCGACGCAATCCTTCAGTGCTGATGCCTCAAGATCATCTTTCAACACAACGAAAACCCTCTTATCATAATTCAGGATGATGCTTTGTATTGCCTCATCCCAGGGTGCCGCTGCTCCTATGTCGAATCCACGGTTTTCAAAAATGACGTTGTTATGGGAATTAAGGTCGCTCAGCCATATTGGATCATTTTGTCTTGAACCAGCGTTGTTATAGTTACGAGTGATGAATCGTACACCTTCTTCCAGTCCCATTAGAACACGAACCAGCATATCTGTCGTGTCATCCGGTCCTCCCATTACGACCTGGTTTTTACTATCCTCTTCATTCATATAATTCAGAGATCTCAGAATTTTGAGGACTAACCTTTTCAAGTCCTGCGATGTTAAGTAATTGGATTCTTCCTTTGAGGCGAATTTGTCTAGGAAATATCCCAGGTAGAAACGCAAAGCATAATTGACAGAATCTGTAGCAAGTATTTTTGGATTCATGGGAAAATGATTTTTTTCGGCTTCCACCCCATACACTAACTTCCAACCCATTGATCTGTATCCTGGGATATCGAATTGTGTCCACGATTTAATGTTTTTATCGTCTAATATCTCAATCTCCCCAAGCATAGGGAATAGCTTCTTCATTCTGTCGTGATGGCTCCAGAATGAATTTAGAAAAGAAAACTCCTCCTGTGTACTTAGCTTGCTGTCAGTGATCAGGGCGAGATCGATATCGCTCAGCGCGGGAACCCAATTTGCCTCAGTCAGACCATGTCTTAGATAAACGCTCTTTATTGCCGGAAATCTCTTGCACAGCTGCACGAAAGCTTCAATAGCGAGGTAGTAAGGCAGCCTGTTCAGGCGCGAAAACGGCCAGTAAGGATTAGTTCTTATTACGGCAGTTCTCACGATATCTCTGAGCTTCATGAAAGCATTAACGGACGATGACGTCTTTCATATTCGTCATAAAACTCCGTGAGGGTCTGTCCGCGAAAATTTTCTACGGCTTCGCTCAGCAGTAATTCAAGATCATCGTAGAGGGCTTCGATATCATCGTGGGTTTGGAAAGTCGGGCTGCCTCCCGGCATCAACTCCGATGAATGCAACATAAACTCGACACACGGCCATTGCTCCTCGCATGCCAGCTTCAAAATCGCGAGCATGGAATCCCGATTCTGCCCGTTGGGACGCAACCACGAAGTAATTGGCCGCACATCGGTTCTTAAAACGATGGATACCGGCACTTCTAATAATGGCGAATCCCCCTCGCGGTCAATCCGATCCAAATCCATGAAGTACGGTTGCGCGGGGTACGTTGTGTAATCGGTCCCTCCCAATCCCTTTGGATCGCCCAGAACGCTGGTCCAATTCACGTGTGGCGTCACCGAGCAATCCACGCGATATCCATGTTCGACAAGAAACCGCGTGTAGCAGCTGTTTAGAGCCCACCGTCCGGCTCGATGGCTCACCATCTTGCGGTCAAAGCGTTGCTGAAGCAGCTCGGTCATGAACTTTATTTTTTCGTTCATGACGCTTTCTGGATACTCGATCAAGTAGGCCTGGCTTTTCGGGTCACCGTCGGTGACGGGAGGAGAATTCCATGCATGAAGATGCATTCCAATCTCTCCCATGGCACGTTGCAGAACGTCACGACCAAACTCGCAGAAAGTGGGACATTGTGCCATCTCGTAGTTCGTGAGCCATGTGGGCTCAAATCCGTACCGTTCACAAAGCTCTTGAAACCGAGGTAGGTATCGCGAGTTTCTGGTGGTAATACTATCGGGAAGCGCCCACAAATTGTCCCCCTCGGTGTCAATGGTAATTAAAAATGCCGGTTTCGTGCTACGTTTCATTTTTTAAATCCACGCCATTTGAGGTCGCCTGACGCGACGGATGTGGGCAAACCACTTTCTGTCAAAGGACTACGGCCGGCCGATGAAGTGCAATCGATTCGTAACGCATGCCTTCCTTTGATTTCGAGCCTACAAAAAAACGGGCCCATGGAGAGGCAGTCGAGCCTCGCTTCCAGAAAAGCGCGCACTGCGTCCTCCGGCGTGCAGACGATCGGTTCCTCATGCATGTTAAAAGAAGTGTTGATCAAAGTCGGGATACCCGTGAGCTTAAATCCCGTGAAAGCCGGGATTATCCTCACGTCGGATGATCTGCGGCCGGGCGGTTCCATCCACATGCACAGCGGCCGGCGACTCTTTCTTCATGAGAGCGGTACACTCGCAGGTGATGGTCATGAAACGCCCCGGGAGGAGAAACTTGTCGACGTTGACATAGCGCTCCCGACAATGCTCGAAAAGCGTTACGGGCGCGAAAGGCATGAACTCCGTACGGCCGAGCCGTCGGTTCAGCCACTGGTTAACGTTGGGGTCGGTGGCGGGAAAAAGGATCGAGCGGTTCCCAAGAGCCCGCGGTCCATATTCCATAGCGCCACTGAACCGGCCCACCACCTTTCCATTGGCGAGGTTTTTGGCAACATCTTTGGCCACGTTCTCCGAACGGCTCGGTTCTAACCCAGCCTGACGCAATGCGGTTTCCATTTGATGGTCCGTGAATTCGGGTCCCAGATAACAGGTTTTCCACTGGTTTGAGCTGATCTCAGAGCGCGTCAAGAGGAACGCCAGAACCGCGCCAACGCTCGTGCCGCCATCCCCCATGTTGGGATGAATAAAGAGGCGCCGTACTCCATTTAGATTGGCGACGCGCTGATTCATCTTCACATTGGCGGCAACGCCTCCTGCAAGCACTATGTCCTGCAATCCGGTCTCTCGCATCCAGTACGCCGTGATCTCGCAAATAAGGACTTCAAGCGCATGCTGGTAGGCCGCCGCCACATGTTCGCGTGGAAAGCACTTGGCTAGATCGTGAGAAAGTTTGGGATCCATACCCGAGCGATAACGGAAATCCCCTTCCTTACGCTCGAAGCGCGACAACAGGGTGGGGCCGAGTATGCGGCTATCTCCGTAAGCGGCTAGCCCCACGACCTTACCCTCGTGTTGTGAGGACTTGAAACCTAAAGCGCTCGTGACCTGTGCATAGAACAAACCCAATGAATGAGGATAGCGGAAATTATGGAGCCGCTTGATTCCGCCGGGGGTGCAAAGATTCACCGACCCCGAGAGACCTCCTCCGTACCAATCAAGGGTCAAAGCAATGGCTTTCTCGAAACCGCTTGTCAGGTAGGCAGCCGCGGCATGAGAAGCGTGATGTTCGACACACGTGAGCTTGTCCCTCAGACCTAGGATCCTTAGCTCGTCTATAAGCTGTCGATGCCAATGGCGGTGATCGGCAATCGCGTTGTTACACCATTTAGCATACGCTTTGAGATGTCTGAGCTTTTCCGGCCAGGGCGTCCCATTGTTCAACGTAAAGAGGAGATCGCGCGCGTAACCGTGAATCATGCGCGATCCTTCGATCCACCACGGCATGAATGGATAGACGATGTGCCGCAAGTGTCGCGGACGTATTCCAGCGCGCTCCAACAGCGTTTCGACGGCGCGTTTAGGGAATCCGGCGTGCATCTTGATCCGTGAAAGACGCTCTTCGGCCATCGCCGTCCATTGACCATCAATGTAAAGAGCGGCGGTTGCGTCTTTGTCCAGGGGGGAAATACCAAGAATTGGCCCTAAGTGGTCGGTCATTTTTTGTTTCATTCTTGTGACCTAACGGAACACCTTACGATCTGGTCTGCAGAAAAATTAGGGCTATCACGCATTATCGTTCAACGTCTCGGTCGGCCGCCGATGTACACGGGAACGTGGATGAACCGCTCACGGGCGCATGCGTAGTAGGAGTCGGATCGCCAGAACGCGAGACCCAGGGTCGCCTCTCCTGGGCCGAGATCGCGGCCCATCTGCCTGCACTTCGGGCCGCCAAACATTGAGGCCATCATCACTGCGTCTCTGTTGGCGTAGTACGACAATACGGTGTAGTGCAACGATAGGAGAACGATGAGGACGATTGCGCCGTCTCGCACGACCCTTGCGACTCTGCGTAGAGGCGCGTCCGACTCACGTCCGTCCCGACGGCGCGGGCGGTCGTTTGGCGTCGGGCTTCGTTCTCTCGCCGTCGCAGTCAGACAGATGACTGTCGCCAGCATGGCCGGTAACATGAGGCGGTCGCCCCACGCGTCCCATCCGAACGGCGCCCACCAGCACGACAGGACGACGGAATAGGCCAATACGACGGCAGACGCCACGAATGCACCGGTCCGCGATATCACCAACTCGAACCTTCGCAGAAGCCACACCGTCGCGTACAAGGCGCCGCCCCAAAACACGGCGACTCCTCCGTTCGGTGAGAAGTAGGTACCCGCAAAAAACTCGAGCATCTTCGCCGGTCGCGGTGAGGTCTGGGAGGCTTCGTTGAGATAGGCCAGAGGCAGCACTGAGCCACCCTTGACGAAGTTGTACGTCGCTGAGATCGCCAGGCCGACGCTGAGCGCTGTTATCAGGGACCATGCGGTCCGCCATCGGTGAATCGCCGATTCCGGTTCCGTCGAGTGGTTTGCTTTACCAAGCCACGCTTGTGTTCCCGCAACAGCCAGGCCGACGAACAAGACAAGGGTGTTCGTATCCTTATAGAGCGGCAGGAGCAGCGCCGTGATGAAAAGCAACACGGCGAGAGCCGTTTCGCCTGGCCGCCTGAGATCTTCGTTCATCAGGACCAGCGATGAGATGAAGATCCCGATGACGACGCCCGACTGCACTTCCAGAGCCCCGAAGATGTAGAAAGGCGGCACCGCGGTCAAAAGAATTGCCAGGATGTAGACGAGTGATCGCGGCAGGGACGCACGGAGTCCCCTGATGAGAACGATGAACGCGATGGGCAGAGCAAGAAAGAGCGTGTTCAAAAGACCAATGGCCCGCCCCGGATTGAACCCGCGCGCCCCCATGACCACCACGTAATACGAGTTAAGCAGATAGCCCAGCGGGAACTTGCTGATGCCCGCCGTGTCGCAGGGGAGCTCGCCGCGCCGAATGCAACCCGACAGCTTCAGCCAGTCCTTGCCCCACAGGCTGAAGTCGAACACCGAGAAGAACGGCGTGCGCGTGAGTAGCGGCGGGAGAAACAGCACGAGTACGGCCAGCACGACCCACGTCGTAGCAACTCGATGTCGATGCACGTTTTCGTTGGGATCCGCGGCCTTACTCCGGTCGTAATTCGTAAAGTTTCACCTTTGAGTCCATGAACAGGGTTCTAACGGGACCATTTTCCCTTTCCAGATCATTCGCGGCATCCGTAACAAGATATCGAATGTGATACTCGGTGCGCAGCTTGATGTAGTCTCCATTCTCGATCAGCCGTTTAACCTCCTCGCCTTCCATGGCCACGCTACGCGGCGTCCGGCTAAGGACGCTAAAGGCCAAGGCCATAGGCTTTTCATGGACGGTCTGATGGTACATCGTCTGAAATGGCTTGCTCACTGTGTCCAGAACAGCGCCGTTGCGGGGCTGAGCTTTTAAGATGCTCACAAACTCCGGAACCCGCAGGGCGGAAGTTACTCTTGGTTTCGGCAGGTATTCGACGACGAGCGCAAAGATCACGAGGGCCGCGAATACTTGTTCCCCTAGCGAGCCCTTGGAAGCCTGCGCCAAACCCAGAGCGCACAGCACCGAGGCCGCCAGCGTGGAAATAATCATCATCCTCACAGGAACCCCGGATGCCTGTATGGGCGGGAACAATTTTTCTAAAAGGGCATATGGGAGCTTGATAACGGAATACTCTGCCCCCCAAACGTGAAGCACAGGTCCCAATGCGAGAACTCCAAAGCAAAAGACGATGAAGAACCATAGCCTTAACGACGGAACTGCCGGACACCGACGCCAAACATACAGAAGCAGGAAAACGACGGCCCATCCCAGATAGACGCTATTCTCGTTGGCGTCGCCGGGTAGTCTACTCCAGTAGGAGCGAGTCAGGTTCGCGAACCGCCAGTGGCTGCCGGGGATAAACGGTGCGAGCACATCCATCGAATTGATCAGCGGATTGTGTCCCGTGATTGGATCCGTCGAGTTCAGCAGCAACAATGAAATCACGAGAGGCCCCGAAGTCAGCAGGACCACACTCAGGAAGACAGTAAGCGAAACGAGATACTTTCGGTCGAGGAAGAAGCCGGCGTTCTTCGTGCGCAGTCCATGCCAGACAAAGATGATGAGGCCGATCAGGGTACAGTAAAAGAAGTAGTAGTAATCGCACAGTAAGACAGCGAAGAGCACGATGCCTGCGGCAATGGCTATCGTGACGCCGGGACGGACCACGACGATGTACCAGCACAGCACAAAGAGAGGGACCCACTCCAGCGACACGAGATTCAAATGGCCTTCCATGTGCGCAAAGTGGTAGCTGGAAAAAGTGAACACGTAGCCTGCAAAAATGCTGGACCAATAGGATCGCGTAAAGTAGTGTGCCAGCAGGAATGCTGTGACTCCGCACGCGGCGAACGAGAAGGTTACCAGAACGTTGTACACCTGGATTGGCGTCAAGGAACGCAGCAGCGGAATGGCCAGAAATCCATTGAAGACATTCAAGGTGTGCGGGAGAAGAGAAACACCAAACGGATAATTCAAATAGGACGTATGCCAGGGGGATTGGTGGAGGTCCGTAACAGCTTTGTTAACCCACCACAGGTTCCAGTAAAAGACCACACCATCCCACGGATCCGCGAAAAGATGAGTGGAGAATCTGCGAATTAGAGGGTAAGTCAAAACGATGAAGCTCGTAAAGTAGAATAACGCGGGTAAGACGCCCAGTTTAGCGATGGCAGCCAGCCTTACTTTGCTCTTACTCACCGTATCCTCGCTTCAACGCTTCAGATCTACCATAGAACTCCACTTCATTTGCGAGTAGTTTCTGTGCATTCGCCGTTTGGCTGAGATGACCCTGCTCGGCACTCCAAGTTGGAAGGAGACACACCACGTTTGCGCGAGAGACGTGGCCGACTAGATTTGGCTGGCAAGAAGTTACGTGATTTTGCTTATTTCACCGTCCAGTATGGCCCGTCAAGCTCTCGGAGAAAACGACGGGTCGTTAACGCGAAGTGGAATATGTTCCCCATCCCTCACTCTTTATCGACTCGCGGGAAAGAATCAGACGACACGAGGACTTTGAATCCTCTTAGCGCCTTTGCGTTTTTGACCGTTTTACAATTCATGCAGAGACGCACCGGGCGGCAAAAATTTTTACATCGCCTACTTTGCGGTAAGACACTGCTCTGGCTGAACCATTTTTGCTTGTTACAACTGATGATGAAGCCAACACTTGTATCTGACCATTGAATGTTCTCTGGAGCGGAGCCCCCCCCTCAATGCCACGGAGGTTAAGAGTGCTCCCATCAGTTTCGAGCGTTGAAAAGTAGAGATGATCAATGCGAAATAAAGTACAATCCCGAACTCGAAAACGAGCTCCGGCCGGTAAGATGTCCCAATGATAGAATAACTGAACCAGTCAAGGTACGCGGCCGCTCCGAGAGCCGGAGCGAAAACCGAAAGGACAAAAGCCGCATGCCGGCGGTGCCCCTGATTAAGCCACTTTGTTTTATAAAGGGAGATCACGGAACGATTGATTTCTATTTCAGAAAGGCGGGCTGGAAAATATTGAAGCGAAATCCGAACGAACGCTTTG
>VBKY01000089.1:0-24697 GCA_005879255.1 Deltaproteobacteria bacterium | reverse complement strand
CCTATAGTGTACGTGCTGATGAAATTTTTAGCATACAGGCTGCGCGTCGCGGTTGGCTTGATCTTTTTCGTTATGTCATTAGGGATATCGTTCATCCGCCGCTCTTTTACATGCTGCTCAAAATCTGGCGCAGCATAGGTGGCGAGTCCGAGGGCTGGTTAAGACTGTTTCCCGTTCTAACTGCCGTTGCCACTATTTGTCCGTTCGTTCTTCTCTGTCGGGAATTAAAGCTGAAAGCGTCAGAGGTAAATTTGGCGTTTATGCTGATCGCCGTCAACGGTTATCTAATCTACTTCGCACAGGAGTTACGCATGTACAGTTTGCTACTGCTCCTGACGTTGTCTTCACTTTGGCTCTTTGCAAAATTCCTCAACGCATCTGCGACAATTGCGGCTCACGTTCTAGCGTTGTTTACCGCTAACCTATTGCTTGTATACACACACTATTATGGTTGGTTGGTCGTGGTTGGCGAGTCCTTTCTGCTGCTACTATGGGCGCGGAACAAATTACCGGCGTTTTTGTTCTCCGTCGCCGCCTTGATCGTGTGCTTCAGCCCCTGGGCATATAGGGTAACTAGTGTCGCCGTAGCCGTAGTAGGTCTGGAAGGGAACATTGGTTCGTTCTCTCGACCGACTTTAAGAGATCTGGGTGCGTACTACGCGACCCTCAATGGCCCCTTAGCCAGAGGCTGGTACGGCGTATTAGGGCAGACTTTATTTGTCTATCCTGTGCTACTATGGGGTTGGCACAGCCTTAAAACCCCAAGTGAAAACGACGGCCGGTCCGTTATCGCCTTCTGCTCGCTTTTACTGTTTTCCGTCCTACCCGTTGGTGTCTCTTTTTTAATTAGCCAAGTGGCTCCGCAATCTATCTGGGGCGACCGTTTCTTTATCAATGCGGCTGTGCCCTACCTGATTCTGGTCGCAATGGCGATATACCGGTTGCACCCGAAGTGGCTTAGTTAGAAGCGCCACACTGCTATTTGTCATCGCATGGGCAAGTGCGGCGGGCATTAAAGCGTTGAACAACACAGACAAACGTGCATGGGAACCGTTGGTTTACCAGATGATTCGAGCCGAAACTTCGCAAGCGAAGAATATTATTGTTTACGCCTTTGGAAGCAGCGATGAGATCATAAGGTTTTATTTGGAGAAGGTTAACGAAAAGAGGTTTCAAACCAAACGGATCTTCACTTTAGACAAGGTCGAGGGGGATCACTTCTGGGTTGCGTCCAGGTCCAGGGAGGAGTTCCCGCAGCAGATCCTGAGAGATCGGGGATATCGCGTGGGAGAGGGCTTCTCAGACGGCTTCGGCGGTTTGCTGTCTCCCGTGTGGCGACGGTAAGTTTTCGAAAATTACTCGGAACCGCTGCTCGCGCCCCGACTCATCCTCCGGACGATGGCCGGTTCCCGTCAAGCGCGTTAACAATCGCAAGCTCAACGGGAGAATAATCAGCCGTATCCCGTCGTCTTAAGTTCATCGGATCATTCAACCTAACAAGCTTCACAGCGGCAATGCGGGCGTGATCGCTGGTGTTTGAGCTAGTGACATGCACCGTGAAGGGATGCATCACGAGTATGTCCCCGGCTTGACCGGTAACTTCTATCACGGGCAAGTGATCGGTATCGTTTTCGACACGTAGGTATAGCTCACGCTCGGTCGTCAGTCCATCGCGCCCGGCTTCAGCGAGAATACGGGCGATGTAGCAATGAGAGCCAACACGTATTGCCGTACCCCCGCCACCCGGCTCGATGTCGGTGAAGAGTTCTATATTGAGTAATCCAACTTCCGCTGAGTTAATGCGGGGATGATCAAGTTTAACATCTACGTGCCAACCGCCTTCCGGCGGACGCCACGGCGGGCTCGCAAAACCCGGGAGCAGGATCGGCCAATGGCCGACACCTGTGGTCGCATGCCATCGTCCCTGCCCGCACAAATCGTCAACGGCGCCGAGATAACGTTCGGTGTGGATCTGAGGGAATGGCGGTTTTTCTAAGACCTTCTTCAGCATGACCATGGGACTGGCCCAGGTAGACCTATCGCCGGGATCGATGTCCAATTCGGCCCAAACCATAGGGATAATACGCTCAGCGAGCTCGCGCGAAAACACTTCGCGAACCACCAGATATCCTTGTTCAATGAACTGGTGAACCTCTTCCAGGGTCAATTGTTTCCAATTGGACTTTGACTGTGGCACACACTTCATCGGGCTTTTATCGTCCTGAATCTTTTACAAGGGCCATATTTCTTTTAGAAGTAGGAGGCGCAGAAGTTTTGACCCCAATCGGTTTGTAAAGTTACTCTGGATCGCGTCTGCTAAACAAGTCTCCACCGTTGCGATTCGAACGCCTAGGATGGTGAATTTCGTAATCGATTGAACATGCTCACCGTTTTACTATATTAGGATTCCGCATGCAGTTTACTTTTACAGCTCTTACAGAAGAAATACACGGCCGGATTAACGGCACGCGAAAGGAGATTTAATGAAGGAAACGATTGAAAATCTGCTGGACGACTATGAGCGTGGCTCGGTAACCAGAGCGCAGCTCGTGGAAGCCCGGGCGAGCATGGCGGCGTCGCCACAATCGCGGGCTGCTTCATCCGTTTCCGGGTAGAACATTGAATCATATCACGCTTAAGGTTTCTCACCTGGAACGCTCCAGACACTTCTATCAGGAAATGTTCGGTTTGCCCGTCAGCAAACAGACGGATGATGGCTACAATCTTGGCCTCGAAGACAGCTTCTTAGGGATTTATGAGACCGAAAGTGCGAGTCTAGACCACGTCTGCATTGGGATCGCGGCATTTCAATTCGACCTCGTCATGGAAAAGTTAAACCAGGGCCCTCCTTTTTTAAAACCAACTTGTAGAGGCCAACGGATTTTTCTACACGACCCAGACGGCATTCGTATTCAGCTATCATCGGTCGACTACCGCGGCTTTGTAAGCGAAAGAGTACAGGATGACCGCTCCGGTCTGAGGCTGGATCCGTCGTTTGGCGAATTCGCAGGAATGACGAAGAATAGGTCGAGTTATGTGATGAAGGTCTGAGACGGACACACGATGTCAATATTTCCATCCCATCTTGCGGAAAAAAGAAAGATAGTGCTCAAGCATGGAAACCGTACCCCAATGTTCCATGAAATATTCTCGCGGTTTATAACTCTCGCGATTCGCCAGGACGCGCCTCATAACCTCGAGAAAATTAGTTTCTGAAGCGAACTCGCCGGTAACCCCTGAAACCACAAGATGTTTACCCCCCTTAATCTTTTCATTGACAACGATGGGTAATCCAGCGGCAACGCATTCCCACATCGCTGCGGGACTGGAAGTGTCGTCGCCGGGATAGACGGCGATTCTCGATGTCCTTAACAGATCAACCACATCTCGCTCATCCCAATCCGTCGTCGTTATATTTGTATTTGATAAATCCAACTTTGATCCATCTACAGGATGTAGATGACCGGTTAACTCAGTCCCTCTGACCGCATTTAGGAGGATATCGTGTCTTTTGCCGTGGTAAGATCGGGCCAGATAGATAAAGTCTCTCTTCTTGTCGCAAGCGCCAGGATATATTTTTTTCGTGTTTACGACGGGAACGTACATCATCGAGCGATCATCCAGATATTCTTCGGAGTCAACCAGATAACATTCGGCACCAAAGTTCTCTTCTCGATCCAGCCCCGATCTTAAAGCAGGCACGTGGACTCTGAAGCATTTATCCGCGAGATATTCGAGAATCGCGTGACCGTTCCTCCCATGATTGATAAACAGGTCGGGATAGCCGTAACGCTCCATGTAGACTTTTACATCTTCTTCGTTAAGAAACATCACCCTCAACATTCCGTTTGAATGATATCTGGTGCATCTCTCCTCGGAATAATCCCAGAACTCGACTTCATCGGCTATGCCTTTATCCAGCAAGTAAACGCCAATCGCGTAAATGTGAAACCCCCAATCGGCTCTTTGATCGAATAACGACGTTCTTGCCCGTTTTCGAGGCATGACGTGCCGGGCCCAGTCTGACCTGAAATCCAATCGTTTCCCTATGGGCTCGGAGAAATTGGCGATGACAATTCTCAACTACAGTTCTCCGATTTTACCCCAGTGACCCCTGTCGCCCACGGAAAAGAAGAACGGTCAAATTTTGATCGCCCTGAAAACAAATGGATATACTGGCCGATATTTTTGTTGCTATCAAATCTTTCCTCTATCCTCTTCCTGGCATTTTCTCCCAGCTGTTTTCTCAAATTCGAATCGTGAATCAACTTGATAATGGCATCCGCTAGAGCGTTTTCGTCATTGGCCGGCACCAGGATGCCGCTCACCTCGTTTTCGACGATCTCAGGTATGCCCGTCACAGTCGTTGAAATCACCGGTAACTTCATGGCCATAGCCTCAATCAGGACGTTCGGAGTAATGTCCCTGCTGCCGTCTTCTGCAATCACACTGGGCAAAATGAAAATGTCCGCTTCTCGATACTTTTCCAGAACTTGCTCGAACCGCTGGGTCCCGAGAAAAAAGACGCACTCCTCCAACTGCAATTTCCTATGAAGCTTCTTGAGCGCGACGTAATAGTTCATGAACAGCGGACTCTCCGGCCCACCGATGATTTCGCATGTGAATGAGCATCCCCGATTTCTCAGAATCTTGCATGCTTTGAGCAAATAGATGAGGCCCTTCTGTTCTATCAG
Organism: Deltaproteobacteria bacterium; assembly: GCA_005879255.1. The sequence continues at coordinate 20,003 of VBKY01000089.1, read as the reverse complement.
TCTTGCCACGGACAAAATTCTAGGAACAGGCGAGATCTTTTCTTCTTGTTGGGGTGAAAACTGACCGAGTCTTAATCCGTTATAGATGACGTGGAGTTTCTCCGCCGTCTTTGCGCCCATCAAAGCTTTAATATAGGACGCATTATACTGGGTATTCGTGATGATGAAATCCGCGTTGTCGAGCTTCTCCGCCAGCCCGCATAAATAGGTTCTCCTATGGATATCGTGCGCGCGCGCCTGCACACTGTATGGGATCCTCAAAAGGCGTGAAGCCAATAACGCGATCAAGGCACAATTATCCGCCCACGGAGAATGGATATGCGTAATACCGTTCTCTTTCATTAGACCAGCTAGACAGACAGCCTTGGAGAAAAGTATTTTGTCGAATCCAAAATTCTTATTTCCGTGGTAGTCATGACCGAGGAGATAAAGAAAAAGTCTCACACACAGGAGAGGGCTTCTAAAAAAGAAATATCGTTTGTATCTATGGGCCGTATTCTCGTCCATGAAATGCAGACACTCTGCAGACGGGCTAGAAGCGCCAAGGCTCTCGTTCGGAAATGCGTCATCGGAGGGAATATCTGAAACGACAAAGACAGAAAGGCCGGAGTGAGTTAAAGCCGCCAGCTCCCGTTGGACAAAGGTTTGACTGAGAACGGGATACTGCCAGATAAAGTAACCAATGCGCTTAGGGTGATTGACTTTGGTTTTTTTGTTTTTGGTTGGCGCAGTCGCGGGGATCGGCCATCGACGAAGACAGTGGACTGCTGCCCTGTAGAGACGATGAAGGAGAGGAGGAGCGGGCGCACGCCTCGAGATGTGACAGCGCGTTTTCCTCAAAGCACTGCTCAGTTCTTTCATCACGTTGTTGCGAGCTTTGTCTGACGCAAAGTGGGGACACCAAATCTGGACGAGACCGAACCGGTTTCGATTTCAGGACAGGATTCTACACTCTTTGGGTAGGTAAAACGCACAGCTGTCTTGCCCAGAGGAGAGGGAACTGCACGAACCCTTGACGCAACACTCTTCAGGATTCCTTGCCCCGGGCTACTGGGCATAGCTGCCGGCTGCAAATTTCAGGAAGCTTTCCCTGGCTGAAGGATTTCCTTAACTCTACGAGCTTCGATGAGTTCCAAATGTCCTGCATAGACGACTCGCTCAAATTGCCGATCTTGAGCTGCAGATAGCAAGGACAAAACACAACGTCCTGGTTAGTTCTGACGCTAAAAATCCCGGTCCAGGGCTCAGAACAAAAGTACGACTGTTTTCTAAAAAACCTTATTCGACCTGCCAAGTTAAGCAATTTAGATAAGTATCGTTTCATAGGAAATCCCCTCCTTCGTACAGGCCGCTGCGGCTTCCTTCATGACGCTGTTGTATTCATCCTGAAAAAACTCGCAGGATTGTTCCCTGCCGTCGAAAAACCAACCTGTCTTGTTCGTAACCTGCCAGTCGGTGACATGCCGCACCGGATGAAACTCAATTCGGTGCGGGTTAAGCGCTTTGGCAAACTCTATGAAGGGAAGAACCTCCGCTAAATTCTCCCGCATCACAACGTATACCAGTATCTGCTTCATATTGGGTTTGTCTCTACTCGCGGAGGAAAACTGGGTCAGGTTGGCTGCGACCCGGTGGAACACATCCGTCCCGCGAATCTTGAAATACGTCGCCGGAGTCGCCGCATCGATGGAGCATTTGAGATTCAATTCATGAAGACGGAGGAGTTTCGTAACTAGATCCTTATTTAACATGGTGGCGTTGGTATTGATCGTTACGGCTATTTCGTGTTGGGCGAGAAGATCGATCACTTCACCGATCCATGGGTAAATAAGGGTCTCCCCGCCTATCAGCGTTATATGCTCCGCGAAAGGCTTGATGTTCTCAAAAAAAGCGACAAATTCATCGAACGGCAGGGTTTCTTTGGGGTGCTTGCCATCCGGCTTACACATAATGCATCTCTGATTGCAGGGCATACTTAGATGAATATGGTAATAGAAGGGCAAATGCTTCAGTATCAACGATCTTCTCGCGGACTCTCGTAGAATCCCCTGTTTGTTTCTGGCGAAAATCGATTTCATACAATACGCCCTCCGTTGACGTTGGATCGGCCAAAGACTCCCGTCCAGTCGCATCAAAAGGCTAGGACCGTTTCCAGCAAGTCCGAATAGGAGCCGCTTTGAAGACAATTGTGGATATTATCCTGATAAGGACCCGTTAACGAAAGACGGATCTTATCCAAAAAAACTTGGTGCGAAAACGGATCGGCGAGAAGGCTCTGATTGCAGAGCGACCAGTTGCCACAATTTTTCGACGCCACAAGGTTACATCCCAGCGCAGAACCCTCAAACAGGATACCCGGTGCGGCATCAAAGAGCGAAGGGCAGGCAATGGTTTTAGCCCTTCCTAGCAGCGAAAACAGCGCGTGGCGATCCGCCATGGGGCCATGGTTGATGGCTTGAGGAATCTCTTGCTCCGCCGCGCCGACAATATGAATTTTGAGATCCGTTGCGCTGGCGACGACATTTTTGACCCACGGATAATTTTTCTCCGATCGGCGCCAATTGCTTGCGATGAAGAGAACGTCAATGTCCCTCTGGTGGAACGGGCGCGCCAAGTAAGAGTATTCAGAGGCGTTTCGATAGATCCACTCCGTAAACCAAACGACCCGCGGATAAATCTTGCCCGCGAACGAAGGGAAAAAATACCGATACAAAAATAAGTTCATCTCAGAATGGGTGATAATATAATCCGCAAGAGACACGGCTTGCTTTTCAAGCGGAGAAGACACTAAGGGCCAGAGTTCAGAGTTGCAGTCGTGGCTAAAAAGGGAGAGAGAATCGATCGCATATTTTTCTATATAGGCTTTCATCTGGTCGCAGCCCGATGTCACATAAATCAAACTCCTATCAGGAGCTGCTCTTTTCATCAACAGAGCCGCGATCCATCCCACGCCGACCATGATGTCCGGCGATATACCTTGGATCCGATCCTCTAATTCGGGGTGACGATTATAGGTCGGCTCCTTCAAAAAACAATTCCAAACTTCCGGTAATTGTTTGGGGTTGCCCAGCCTATCCCCGAACAGGCCTCTAAAAAAGTCTGCATCCTCCAGGGCAATAAGATTGACATAATTCACTTCAATCCCGTCGGCGCGCATGATTTCAAAGAGCTTGTAGGTGGAAGTGCTTGCGCCTCCCCAGCCGGGAACCTCAAAGCATCCTAGAAGTATTTTCTTTTTCATCAAATCTAGCTGCGTCTTGTTAATTCCGTGATAAGGGGCAAGTCATCAATATGACTTACACTAACGATTAATTCTCCGCCCTGCCATTTTGGTTGCTGAAACGAAACCGAAGTGTAACACACTTCACAGAAAGTTATTGATTGGAGATGAAAAAAGAAAGTAGGTTTCGCGCCACAAAAGCGTGACCGTAATCGTTCAAGTGATATTCGTTTGCGATAAAGATTCTCATGGGGTCTTTTTCTTGCAAATCTAAGGCACGAACCAGGTTCAAAAATGGCATGTTGTTTTCGCTAGCAAGAGTCTCAACGTAGTCCGCTATCGCGCCGGGCTGGTACCGTTTATCTTTCAAGCTGCCGTCGTATTCGACCTTGGTTGGAATAATTGACAGTAACAGCTTGCAATGGTTCTCCTTGCAAAGCCGATTAATTTTCAGCAGGAGCGCCTTAAACAACTCTTTGGCTGTTTTTATTTCCGACGGTGCGTCTTGCAAAAAGAGATGCTTATCACTCGATATCTCTGAACCGACAGGAAAACTTACGGGAAAGTATTGGAAAATATCTGCGAAGCTCCCATAGTTTGATTTCGATTTACTTTGCCAATACTGAAAAGCACAGGAATGATTGGCGAGGAACCAGTAAAAGCGCGTTTTCCAAGGAACAGATGGTGGCCCGTTTTCTGTCAGACGCTGGTTTCCTAAGGAAAAAAATTGCTTTCCGTAGCTCTCTCGAATGTCATTGGGAGCTATCATTAAAAACACATAATCGGGACGATACTTCATCCCTTCGTCTCTGAGATACAGGTATTCCTGGTCGGTTGCCCAGGCGGGAACGGCCACGTTCATTATTTCAAAGCGGTTCTTCAGCGCGGTCAATTGATCGAGTGCCTGTGCGAAGCGCTGGGTGAAAATCTTCTCATTCGGATAATGGAGACCCGCGGTATAGGAATCTCCCGCGAACATGATTCTTTTGCGGCCCGGCTGTTTCGCAATTGAATGCTCGATATCCCTAAACCCCTTAGAGTTAGTGGTTACATTGCCATTGGGCTTCTCAGAGTTGGCGCTGTTTAAATTCCAGCTACGGGCCCTTTTGAGTTTCCAGCCTAAGTTCTCGTCATAGGCAATGGCGGAAACTGCACAATGGGAAAACAACTTAAATCTCGCCTCGACCACGAGGAGAAGAAATGCAAATCCCGCGAGAATAGTGGCGCCGGCGAAGAGGATTTTTGCCGGTATCTTCATCGATGAAAGAGTAGCTAAAGACGTGTCATCACGCCGCCCCCATAAAAACGTATCGGCTAACGGCTTTGACTGTAGCCGAGCTTATCGATGGTCCCGCTCGATCTCAAGTCCACGCGACCGCGCTACGTCTTGTTGAATTTCATACGAAGGGCAAGTAATCAGTATGCGTTCCATGTCAAATCGTTCCTGGCACCTTTTGACCTTTTGCTTCTTTGCAGCCCTGGTCTTCTTTGCCAAGCTGCCAATCCTCGATGTTCCTCATTATTGGGACGAAATGGCTTGGGTGAGCCAAGCCCACTGGCTATCCCAGGTCAATCTCCTGCGCGCTCTACCGGGCCTTCGCGCTCCCGATGCGTTTTGGGGTCACCCACCCGGGTTACACCTGACGTTGGCCTCTCTCGCGAAGATATTTGGCTATTCGATTATTTTATCCCATCTGATCCCCGTGTGCTTTGCCTTTATCGGAGTGTCGTTTACTTTTCTTCTCGGTCGCCTGCTCTACGACGCCAAAACCGGTTTTTTTGCCGCCCTTTTTCTTTTCCTTTCATCCATGTATTTCGCCCAGTCCGGAATGTTTCTCGCGGACGTTCCTGTTGCCTCTCTGGGGGTCATGAGCATCTATTTCGCCTTGCGTCGACACTACCTGGCTTATCTTCTATCCGCCACGTACATGGTTTTCATAAAAGAGACTTCCATCGCTCTATTGGTCGCATTGCTGCTTTATCATTTTTTTACGACCAGATCGAAGACGAAGGAGAAACTAACAGTTCTTGTGAAGTACAGCGTTCCGCTCTTTTTGATCGGTCTCTTCTTTATTTGGCAAAAGGTTGCTACCGGTTACTTCTTTTTTATTTACGCTCCTACATTCGAGATCAAACTCTTGGACCTAACCCCTCGCTTGATATCCAACAAATTTGCTACGATTACTGGATGGCTCTTTATCTACCAGCATAGTTATATCTTTTCTTCGCTGATCGCCCTTAATCTGATCGTCAACCGAACGTCACGAGGCCGGCCGGAGTTGTGGTTGTTCTTCCTAATATGCTTGTTTTCCGGCTATTCGTTTGTGGTGCTATTTTTCCTTCCCAGATATCTCCTGCCCGTGCTCCCCTATCTCTATTTGCTGGGCTCCTGGTCGCTCATGGAACTGGTCAAACCGGCGGCCTCGAAAATACCCGCAGCGATTGTGCTTCTTTTGGTTCTGGTTTGGTTCCTGGCGACTCAGCCTTTTACCGGCAACAACGCGGAGTTAAATCTTAGATATCTCGACGTGGTTAGGGTCCATAGAGAAATGTGTGAGTTTATCGCGTCCGAGTTTTTCCACTCTCGCACACTAACAGCGTGGCCACATGACAGACAGCTTCAGCAACCCCATCTGGGTTATGTAAAAAAGCCGTTGCGCGTCGTTTCGCTACCTGGCAAAGACTTGAGCGCGACTTCGCTCGCGGATCAACCAATTCTGCGGGAGGTTGACCTGATTCTTGTGTCAACGACTCCTGTCACCTTCGGAATGGAAGAACTGAGGACGTACGCACTAAAGAACGATTGGCGATTGATAAGACGGCTCGCCGATGAGCCAATCGCTTCGGAACTCTATGCACGCCGCAACTAATCATTGGTCGCCCGCAGCACCAACTCAGTCCGGGCCGTCATCTCGAGGGCTCGCTCTCACTCCTGATTTTCTGTTGAGTATTGTGCTGTGGCTGGCACAGGCGTGTCGTTCTGCTAAGGGCTCGTCTGCTGGCGCATAACGCTATTTATAAGAAACGTTCATGGTTCTCGCTATCTTTGATGTCGATCACACTCTGGTCAAATGTGACAGTTTGAAACTGTTTGGTCTCTTTATCTGGAGGAAGAAAGGCATTCGGCTCCTTCGGTTTTTCGCGTTTATCGCTTTCCTATTGAGATGGTCCCTCGTCCTGAAAGATGCCGGGGAATTAAAAGCTCCTTACATGAAAATGCTATGCGGCGGAATGCCGCTGTTGGAGGTTAGGGCATTGGCGCGCGAGTTCGCCGAGAGCTGCCTTCGTTCAAAGCTTTATCCAGAAGCCTTGGCGCGGATCCATTGGCACAAGACACAACAGCATGAGGTCGTTCTTTTATCGGCATCCCTGAATATTTATCTGGAGGTACTGGCAGAGGCCGTCGAAGCCAAAAAGCTGATTTGTACAAAACTCTTAGCGGAATCCAGCTCTCTAACCGGCGATATTCAAGGACTAAATTGTAAGGGGCAGGAAAAACTACGACGGCTCCTAGAGGAATATAGAGAGAATGATATCGACTGGAAACGCTCTTACGCTTATTCCGATTCGTTGTCGGATCTGCCGATCCTCGAGCAAGTGGGCAACGTTGTCGCGGTGAATCCTAGTTCTAGATTGGCGCGTATAGCAGTCAAGCGCCACTGGCAGATCGAACACTGGAAATAAGATCAATGACTGGCAGCAGCTTGCGGCACGAGCGTATTTGTCCGTGGGGGATGCTGGTCCCTGCGTTTCCTAAAGCTTAGCTGGCTATAAAGATAAGTAAAATTTATGCGCGCAAATGCTCCGTCATTGGCTGGTCATGCCGCGATTATGCGGATCGACCATTGGATCAAAAACCTGTTCGTCTTACCCGGCCTACTGGTGGCGCTCACAGTCGAACCAAAGAAGGCGGCTTTCGAGCTAGTTTCTGCCATGTTGCTTGGCATTCTCGCGATCGGCTTGGTTGCCTCAAGCAACTACGTGATCAATGAAGTGCTCGACGCTCGCTACGATCGTGAGAATCCGACCAAGCGCCAGCGTCCGGTTCCCACCGGACAAGTCAACGTGCAGCTCGCGTATCTGCAATGGGTCGCTCTCATGATCGTCGGAGTGGGATTGGGGGCATTGATCTCGCTCCCTTTTGCCATCACCATGCTCGCTCTCTGGCTGATGGGTTGTGTGTACAATTTTGAGCCGGTTCGAAGCAAAGATATCCCTTACGTCGACGTTCTAACGGAGGCACTGAACAATCCTCTTCGGATGCTCGCGGGATGGTTTATCGTGGAGCCGCCGGTGTCGCTCATTCCCGTCTCATTGCTAGTAAGCTACTGGATGATTGGCGCCTATTTCATGGCAATCAAACGCTTCGCCGAGTTCCGAGACTTGGAAAATGCCGCTCAAGCGGCGCGTTACCGCCGCTCATTCGCCTTTTATAGCGAGCCTAGATTGCTGAATTCCATCCTATTTTATGCTTCGGCGGCCATGCTTTTCCTCGGCGCGTTCATCATGCGCTATCGATTAGAGCTGGTCCTTTCTTTTCCACTCGTAGCGCTCGTGATGTCGATCTATCTAGGTCTCGCCTTCAAACCACAAAGCGCAGTCCAGGCTCCAGAGAAGCTTTACCGCGAGCCACTTCTTGTAATTGCGGTCGTTGTTTGTGCGGCGGTCATGGCGATTCTACTATTCATTGACATTCCGATCCTCTACAGGATCTTCAAACCGACCTTGCCGCTGCCCCGCGAAACTTCGAGCGTCCAGAGCGTCTTGAGCACCGCAGGACGTCGGTGACCATGATGGATTCGCAACGTGGGATACGACAAATGGCGTCGGCCACTGGCCGTCACAGGGGAGTTTCACCCACGAAGGATCACTGTCGTCATTTCGCACCGTTGTATTCTTGCAGAACCAAGTCGGTATCGCCAAATGCCATCTGTTCTCCCTTATGAAGCCAGAGAGTTTTTGAACAGAATTTTTTTACAAATTCGATATCATGACTCGCAAATAAGAATGTCCTACTGTTATTTTTGTAACTTTCAAAGACATCTTCGCATTTCTTTTTGAAATTCCTGTCTCCCGCCGAGAGAGCCTCATCCATAAGAACTATATCCGCCTCGATATGCCTGGTTGTGGAAAAAGCCAAACGTGTTCTCATGCCCGTCGATAAGGTTTTCAACTTCGCCCTTACAAAGTCTTGTAACTCAGCCCATTCAATAATCTCGTCCAAACTTTGCTTAATCTTTTCTCTTTCCAGGCCAAATATCGCCCCATATAAATAAATGTTCTCCTCAACGCTAAGTTCGTCTACCATTCCCAGGCCCAGACCTGCCAAAAAGGTCACGTCCCCGTTCACATAAAGCTCTCCGTTACTCGGTAGATACAAGCCCGCTATGAGTTTTAAAAGACTGCTTTTCCCCGCGCCATTATTACCAATAAGCCCAACTTTCTCCCCTCTCCTAATCTCAATATTGATATCCTTCAATGCCGCAAAGGTCTGGGAATCGGAATTATTGCCGAGGAGTTTCCCCTTAATCAGCCTATAGAGTGACCCGTAATGCCCGTTTAGCGGGAAGAATTTGCCGAGGTGGCTAATTCTGACTACACAATCAGGGTCAAACGTTTTCCGCAAATGTTGGCTCCAGTTTCTTGAACATTTTGTAGGCTCCATAAACTAAACAGCCATTCGACAGGACGAGAACGAGAAAGATGTTCATGTCGAAAAGCTGTCCTTTAATGATAAGCGTACGCGCAAAATTAATAGAGTGCGTTAAGGGGTTTGCTAAGAGTAAATACTTCGCAACACCCCCACCGACAAAGGAAAGTCCGTAGAAGATCGGCGTTATAAAAAAGAGGAGCCTTAGAAAGACTTGATAAACATGCGCAAGGTCTCTCACGTAGATGTATAAGCCTGATAAAAGAAATGAGACCCATAAAATCAACGTCACTTGCAAAGCTAAAACAAACGGCAGCGCCGCCATAGCGCTGGTCAGTTTTACTCCTGAGAATATAGCAAGTGCGACGCAGATCAGCATCGATAAGACAAAGTCGATCGTATGGGTGAGGATAGAAGCTAGCACCAGCACGTCTTTGGGGAATATGGCATCTCGTGTTAGTGTCTTCATAGAGTATAAGACTTGCATCGAGGCAATCGTGGCGTTGGAAAAGTGCGTATAGTGAATGATGCCAATGAGGAGATAAAGGCCGTAGTGATCAATATCGCCGCTTAATCTCGAGCTAAAAACGGCAAAAAGGAGACCAACCACAATTAACGGATTGAGAAAGCTCCATAGGAAACCAAAAAAGGTGCTTTGATCCCGAAGTTTAAACTGCGCAAGCGTCATCTCGCGCAACAAATTCAAATATTTACGATCACCTATTTTCATTGGATCGGACTTCTAGCTAACGTATCGTTGAATGTAATCCAAATTCCAAGTCGCGTATCAGTCATCATGATAGCGCCCAATGATCTTAAAAAAATAACGGCCAGCCACGGGGTCGTCATAGATCGAGACAAAACCAACGAATGGAGCCAAAAATCTTTCCGATCTTTTTGCCCGAGTTAAATATGAAATAGCAGATCGAATGATCGGGTTCTTCTCCGGAGAGGTAACGCATTAGACTTGAGGCGATAGCTACGTAGGATCCTCTACTAGACCTCTTCCGATAAAAACTACTTACAAAATCTCGATGTTTCTTTGCCGCTAGGACCGAATGAAAACCATGCAGAATACCCTCGCCGAAAAGACCCGAATAAGTACTTTCATTTCTGTGCCGCACAATTGCCTGGGGTTGCAAAGCCAGTATATAGCCTGATTGCAAGATACGATATGACAAATCAACGTCCTCGCATCGGATGAAACTCTCATCAAATAGATTCATTTCCTTCAGAACACATAAACGTGACGTCCAATTCATGGTGATCGCATAGGGAGGTTTATACTCATTGATGGCCTTGTTGTGGTCATGAATGTATTCACCAAACCCTTCTATCGCATTGTGCGGCCGTTTAGATAAAATAGTTCCACCGACAATGCCTACACGGCAGTTTCGGAGAGGCTGAATGAGATTTAGCAGCCAATCTCTGTCCACAACGCAATCCGAATCGGTAAACGCGACAACTTCGCCCCTTGCATTCAAGATCCCCTTATTCCTGGCAGCGGCCGGACCTCTTTTGGCCTCATACATTATCCGGATGTCGTTGCTGTATTGTTTTAGAACCTCATGGGTTTTGTCTGTTGACGCGTTGTTGACGAAAATGAGTTCCAGATTCTCCTTGGGATAGTTCAACTCCAGGAGAGAGTCGATGCAATCTCGGATTGTTTCCTGCGCATTATAAACAGGAACAATGACCGAAACATTCGGCAGCTGGGACATAGGAAGACGTATAGAGCGACAGCCGGTTTTAGGATTTTCGCGCGCGCGTGATTATTCGTACTTTTCCTTCCAAACTGGAGGTTGGCGATATCGGAGCACCGTTCTAATGCATTTGTCTAAAAACGATTCGTATAAGCACTGCCGCAGATAAGTTGACGCGGCGACTGAAATCGTATGTTCAATAGCGGCGTCGTTGACGCCGTGTTTTCTCATGATTCTTCTTAACTCTTTTTTGTGAACGGTTAGCGGGAGATGGGTCGTTAATCGATAACCGTCGCGATGATCTCTGTATATGTAAAGACACTCCTCGACGGCCATAAATTTGGCTCCGCTTTCCGCCATGCACCATGGAAAATCGTAGTCATCTGGTCCTACGGAGTTCAAGGACTCGTCCATGCCGCCTAAGGATAAAGCCTTTTCTTTTCTCCAACAGAGGAGATGTTTGACAGGGGACGAGGACTTGAAGTCCTCCAGGCTGAAAGATGACTTGCTCTTATAGACTGAACTGATAGGTCGGTCGTGTTCGTCAATATACCTTCTTGAGGAATGAAAGAAATCAACCTCCGGAAACCCCGCTATGTGGTTGGTCAGTGTAAGCACGGCATCGGCTGACCACATGTCATCCGCCAACAGGATCGCTACAAAGTTCGTTCTGGCGTGTCTCATCCCGGTATTCAGCGCGCCGGCCAATTTCCGCCCTTCATTTGGAATGATCTCAATGCGTGAATCGGCTAACTCTATCGCCAATAATCTCCTAAAGTGTTCGAAGTCTCCCTTTTCCACGATGATCAATAAGCGCCAGTACGGACAGCTCTGATTCATGACAGACTCAAGAGCTTTTCTTAAGAACACAGGATGATAATTTTTTAACGGCATGAGTACCGTTACGCCATCCTGACTCATGACTTTGATCCTAGAAAGATGTGTCCCGCTGAAATTACTATGCAGAATGGGCCAGAATAACTTCGTTGCTGACTTCGTTCAGCGTTTTAAGCTTTCCGAATTGAACAATCTGCCCCAGAAAGTCTTTATAGCGTGGGAGCCAAAAAGATCCATAACAATCATGCAAACAAAAGGCGACGAAATCACTTTCGTTGATGGTGTTTATTGCCTCCCGGCTCCACCCTTCAAAGTCGACCTTTCCTTTGTAGAGGTCGAAATCATCAAACCGGATCGGAATTTTAACAATTCGCTTTTCCATGATGGGAGAACTGAGCCCAAGCGAATAGGCAGAGCTGGCCAGCCATTCAAAGTTGTGAAAGCATAAATTTTCGTCCGTCAATTCAGCGGTTATTTTTGACTGCGTGGGTCTGTACCCTTTTATCCTGTAATCTATTTCCCTGCAGTTAGGGAGTTGATCGGTATTGATCTTATGGTCATAGGAATGAAAGGCAACGCAGTGACCATCCGCCTCGATGGTTGCTCTTACTTCATTCATAAAGCAACCGAGTACGTTGTATGTGGCCTTCACGCTTAGTTCCTTTTCAATCCTAAGCATCTGCCGGAGATTATTCGGACAGGTCTTGTCAGCTAACGCCGCAAAATCCGGATCCGTTTCAACGTGGCCGAAACCCCTTTCGATATCGTGACAGACGCAGACTATTTTCCCGTTCTGCAACACCTCTTGTCCAGGTTCGGCAATAATAGCTCTATCCCTGTTTTCAGCCACACTCCATGTCCACCAATTTCCTTCCCTCAGCGCAACAAAATTTTGTTGAAGGGACCAATCATAGACTCTTTCAAATAGTTCCCTTTGAACTGTTCGCTTGGGATCCGTATTCGCCAGCGCCCAATCGGAAACGGGAGAGTGGATGGTTGCGATATCATTTTCGATAGCGAAGTTTAGTATGCTATTCAGCAGTATGTGCGACCAACCTTTGAATCGATTTTCTATTCGTGTCTTGAATTCCCTTCTTCTCGATATTCTCTGAACCAGATCCGAGATATGAACCATAGAATAAAGGCTATTGCCTGCCCGCACGAGATTCGCGGTTGCTACCTGGCCGGATTTACCGAATTGCTGTTGATGCCATATTACATCGTCATCGAAAAACAGTGCCTGCGGAAATTCGTCGATTACTGGGCTATCGGCATAGATTACGATTTCCCACAACTGATCGAGATTGCATTGTCCTTGCATCCAGTTGGCGAGCTTAAACCCATCCGGTCCGCATTTTCGCAGGTAATAAATTTTATGTGGGAAAAAATGTCTCTTTTTGTAACCTTTTCGAAGGAACTCTTCTATTCTCGCTTCGGGAATTCGCCTGAAATAGGATACTAAGGGAGACTTCATTATTATATCTCTCTTTGGATTTGCCAGGCTTGCGGGTTGCCGGGTCAGCCCAAGAAAATCTCTGGAGGGTGACTTATCAGCAAGGTTTGGAGGACAAGACACTACGTCGGCTAGCAAAAATGCTTTTCTATGAGTCGTTCATAAGCCTCGGCTCTCTTGTGCCAGGTGTGATGGCTTAATATGTAATTGATCGCATCCTTCTTATGCCATTTCTTATGAACGGCTTCCTCGATCATTTCGGCCATCACTTGATCGTCCGCGTAATCGGCGATTAAGCCGAGGTTGGTTTCTTTGATTAAATAGTTATTCGGAATGGGACCCTCACTGACTACCGGTAATCCTGTCCTGAGGTAATAATAAATTTTACTGCTTTCATTGTGCTGAACTTTCCCTTGCGCCAATGCTATGCCTACGTCGGCGAAATATTGATAGTCCCATATGCGGCTGTTGTCGATGGGCCCCAAGTACACGACAGAATTCGGATCCAGTTGACTCACGTTTCCAGGTCCTACAAGATAAAGCCTTATTCCGCTCTTTTTTAATAAACTCCCTAAAACGTTCAGTCTGTGTTGCCAAAGCAAATTTATATCTCTCTGGGTGTCTACATAGAAATTGCCAATGTAGACCGCAATCTTCTGTCTGAGATCACCGTATGGATTTCTGCCCGGCGGAGGGATTTCTCTATCCACGCCCGTGGGAACGAACAGGATGTTCGTTTTCTCGCCAAATTCCCGTTCCCATAAACGTTTACTAGGCTCCGTTAGAATTGTTATGTATTTGGCTTTTTGATCTATTTTTTTTTGTGTTTCAAACAGTTCCTCTCTTTCTTCATTAAAAAAATGCACGCCTTCCGTGCCATCGTGATTTCCAACCACCGAGCCTAGTTTGCTGATGATGAACGGATGGTTGTCTTGTCCCTCGCTACAAAGCGATTCAAACCCCTCGTGGAAAAGGGTCTTTATGATGTCATACTGGCTCCAGTCGACGCGGCAATAGGGGACATACCTTAGATTAGGAGCCTTCTGAATCAAGCCAGATTTTGCATTGACGATCATGTCAACGTTAAATCCTATATCCGCCAATGATTCAGAGATCTTTAACCATCTGACCAAACTCATGTCAGATGGAAAGAAATTATCTAACAAATCTTTCCTGTACACAGTGGCGATTCTAATAGACTTTTTCATTTTGTTTGTTACTTCCATAACATATGAATGCGAGGCTACAGGTTGCCGGCTCTTTGTTTATGTTGTTCATGAAGGTGACAAAAGCACAATTCACGATCCATCTGGTTCTTATTTTAGGCGGCATTTCTAGGCTTGAGTACATCGGACCTGAAGCTTAGATAACCAAGGATTGCAATAAGCTGTGAGAGCGCTTCTACTCTAAACAGAAGGCGGGAACCAAACAGGCAGAATACGCGAAGGAAATTGAAGACCCCGGCTTATTTGAAGCATAGCTCCGCCGGTTGCGAGGCTCAACAAGAGCGCCGTTGCCTCGGACATTGTCGAAGAACTTCTATCTCTTGCTCGGCAACTGGGGGTTGGCGCCAGCTTTCCCTGGTTCGCTCGTCGATCAAACCTCTCGCTTATATTCTTTGTTTCCTTATTGGTCAAGGACCATCGGTGTACACGGATTGTCGGACTTTCGACGCGCCTCGGCTGGAATATTTTCAGCAATCTAAAATTAATTCTCGCCACCGGTCGTAGGATCCCTTGAGAGCAGACCGATCGGGAGCGGAATGGGTATCGGCGTATGGATACCGCGCCATCCTTACGGGCCTTATGCTAAGATTTAGAAGTTGTTTTGCTAAGCGGCCCCCCACGCCTTCAGTATCACCTGCGCGATGTTCTTACCGCGGACAGCGATGAGCTGCTTCCCCGTCTCCGCTGTCGCTGCCTGGGGCCAGCCAAAGTAACCGCGGCCGCCGCTGATACTCCAGTAGTCTTTCGTCTCGTTTCGAAACGCTTCCACGTCGTAATCGAAGTTCGGTTCGAGTTGTGGAATGATCTGATGTTTAACCGTTTGTGGAAATGCGTGCAGTGCCACGGATGTTTCCGACTCTCCGGCATGACCTTCACGATCGGGCCGCGGACTTCTGTAAAATTGCCTGACGCCCTCGCGATAGCACGCCCCGGTTATCTCGTCATCGTGAGCGAATCCGACACAAAGAACTTGCGCTGCTTTCTCTTCGACGAGGATTTTCCGCGCGTCATCCAGCGCTTTCATATGGTGCTTATCGCGGTGGCCATTGAGAATGACCAAGCGACTGAGCCCATGCCGCGACAGCGAGCGCCCGATTTCCACAACCATCGAGCGCAAAGTCTCGGGCTCGAGCGATAGAGTCCCTGGAAAATCGATCGCCGCGCGCGCCACCCCATAATTGATCGTCGGCGCAACGACGACTTCGTATCCGGCTTCTTCAAGGTGCGGCGCCGTAGACGCCGCGTAAGCTTCAGCCGTAAAGGAATCCACTCCGAGCGGCAGATGCGCGCCGTGTTCTTCAACAACACCGACCGGCAGGATGACTAGGGCGCAGCCCGATTTTGCCAGCCGATCAACTTCGGGAAAAGGTATTTTAGCCAGTTCAAACATTCCGCACCTCAAACTCTAACTTGGAGTACTGGAGTGTTGGCTTTGAATCTCAGTACTCCAACACTCCATTACTCCATCACTCCAGTTTTTCCTATCTGAACATTTCCCTGAATTTTCTGCTCCAACTCTCCATTTCTTCGCTACGCGGCAGACACATGACGATGATCTGGTCGTCCCTGATGTCTTTTTTGAACTTATGGTCGACTTCCGGATGAAAAACATACTCCCCCGTCTCGCCGAAAATGCGTTGCGGTTCGGCGCCCAGAAAAAAGTCGGTGAACAATTTGGCGGCATTTGGGCGCGGCGCTTGGCGATTGATGGCGATGAAACCGACAGAAGCGAGATATTTGGCGGCGCGCACGTATTCGATGGGACCGGGATATTGGAATTTATCCTTGATATAGCCGATCGCCACGGGGATTTCACCTGAGGTCATTGGCTGTATCAAATCGGCCAAACTGCGCCCCAACCGAGGCTCCTGCTTCGACCAACCTTCGACCAACTTGAGCCATTTGGCCCCGTAGAGTTTTTCCAAGCTCAATACGAACTGCAACGTGGTGACATGAATACCGGGATTGGCAATGCCGAATTTTCCCTTCCACTTTGTAGCAGCAAGTCCTCGTAAGTCCTGGGCGCATCTTCGGCTCTTAGGTTTTGATAGTTATAGTTAATCCCATATGGCAGCACGCGCCATGCGGTCATTCTCATATCTGGATCGCGAAACTGTCTCGGATAGCCTTTGGCTGCGGGAGGATCGAAAACCGCAAGAATATTTTTCTCGTCCAGAGCCTGCATGACGGCTTCATTGCCTAGTGTCACGTCGAACGTCGGCCGGCCCGCACGTGCTTCGGTAACCACGCGGTTGACAATCTCAGTGGCATCGCCGCGCCAGTGTTTCACCGCTATGCCATATTTTTTTTCGAATAGGTCCGTGATGCGCTTAGAAATGTTGACGGCGACCGCGCCATAGAAAACCACTTCGCCTTCCTTTCTCGCGCCGTCAATAATGTCCAGTGCCAATTCGGCCATCGCGAACCGGGGCGCAGTCAGCACGATCAATACCAGCAGCATGGAGGCCATGAGTTTACTATCTCTTTCGATCATTCTTTCCTCCACCATGAAAGCAAGTTTCTATCGCTGATGGCGAATAGCTGTCAACGCGGACAGCCGTTGTCGAAATGTTCTCCTTTCCTTGCTTGACTCTCCGACCGAACTAGTTCAACTGATGATCCAAGACGCTTCGACGCTTCATTCGATGGATCAAAGCAACCTGAACGCTCCGCGCACCACCTCTCTGCCAGCCGCTGCCAAACGACAACTCGCCGCCGCCGGAGTCATGCTGGCGATTTTTCTGTTCGCCATCGACGCGACGATCGTCAGCACCGCGATGCCGACCATCGTTGCCAAACTCGGCGGGTTGGAGCTCTACAGCTGGGTCTTTTCCATTTACATGCTCACCTCCGCGCTCACCACGCCGCTCTTCGGCAAACTCTCCGATCTCTACAGCCAACGGCGACTGATGCTGATCGGCATCGGTATCTTCGTGCTCGGCTCAATGTTGTGCGGCGGGGCGCAAAGCATGGAAGCATTGATACTCTTCCGCGCCATTCAAGGGCTCGGTGGCGGCGCGATCTACGCGCTATCATTTATCGTCGTCGGAATTCTTTATCGACCTGAAGAACGCGCCAAAATACAGGGCATCATCAGCGGCATCTGGGGCGTCGCATCGATCCTCGGACCCGTTGCCGGCGGTATTATCGTCGAGCACTGGAGCTGGCGCTGGGCATTTTTTGTCAATCTACCGATCACCGCGGTTGCAGTCGCTCTCATCGTCGTCGGACTTAAAGAGTCCGGCCAAGAACGTCGCGCGCACCGACTGGACTTCGCAGGAACTTTCACGTTGCTCGCGGCGCTCATGCTTCTCTTTTATGCTCTTTCTCGCAGCTCCCATGCCGCGCAGTCGCTCAACCTCGCCGTTCTCGGGATTATCGCCCTCGGTATTTTCTTTTTGATGGTCTTCTACGTTATCGAGCGTCGAGCCGCTGAACCGATCGTACCGCTGGATCTATTCAAGTCGAGCCTGTTTACAACCTCAGCCGTCGTCGGCACGCTGGCCTCCATGGGTGTGTTTGGCGCCATCAGTTACTTGCCGCTTTATCTGCAGGGTGTCACCGGACTCACCGCTTCGCGCGCCGGCATGGTGCTGTTGTTCCTGAGCGTAGCATGGACGGCCGGAAGCTTGATCGCCGGGCAAGCGCTTAATCGGGTCGGCTATCGCGCATCCGCTACGGCGGGTATGATTCTGTTGGCCCTGGGCTACAGCCTGTTTGTCGCTTTCAAGTCGAATCTGAGTGTGGTTTGGGTCGCCGTCAGCGGAACGCTAATCGGCACCGGCATGGGCATGGTAAATCTCACCACGTTGGTCGCGGTGCAAAACTCGGTATCGCATCATCGCATCGGCGTCGCCACATCGACGCTTATGCTTTTTAGAACCTTCGGCGGCGCCTTCGCCGTAAGTCTGATGGGAACCGTACTGTTGCATCAGATGCAGCGCGGGCTAAATCAACTTTCACGAGGCAGTCTTTCCGCCGCATTGCTCGATAAATTGACTCATCCGCAAAATTTGTTAGAGCCTGCTACGCGCGCGCAAATTCCATCGTCGATCTTGCCTAGACTCATCGCGATTCTTGCCGACGCCATCTGGTACTCGTTTCTCACAGGTTTCGCGCTCATGCTTTTGGGCGTGGCTGCAAGTTTTTTTATGTCGAAAGATACGCCAGCTAAAATGGCCCCGAGGCGTCAAAGTGCTGACTGATGAGCGCTCAGGCTTGAATCGGACTCGAGACGCGAGACCCGAAACCCGAAACCATCACGTCGCCGTTGACAGGTAACACCATCACCTTGTACAGAAGATGCAACACTCCATGGTTCCAATATTCCAACACCCCGATGTGTTAGACCACGATGAGTGATCAAACAACTTCCATCACGGCAGCGGCGACAGCGTCTTCTGACACGCCGACTCTCGAAGCCAGTCTTCGGCAAAGACGTCTCGCTTTGAGTTTGATCAGCACTTGTCACACGCTCAATCATCTTCAGTACAGTATTACTTCGGTCATCTTTCCGGTGATGATGAAGGAGCTGGGCTTTGGCCTCCTTCAGCTCGGCGCGCTTTCAGCAATTTCCAATTTCGTCGGCCAAGGGCTTCAGGTGATCTACGGTCTGATCACCGGTTTCTTCAAACGCTCGGTGATTCTCGGAACCGGCAATGTGATCGTCGGTGTCTCCGCGATCTCGCAGTTTTTTGTCGGCAACTATTCGCAACTCTTGGTCGCCCGCGTCGCCATCGATGCGGGCTCGAGCCCGCAGCATCCGCTCGGAGCAAGTATCTTGGCGCGATTTTTTCCCAAGGCCCGCGGCTGGGCGCTCACGTTTCACCATTCTGCCGGAAGCTTCGGCTCGTTCATCGGCCCAGGCTTGGCGTCCATCGCGCTGCTTTACATGGGTTGGCAAACGGCCTTTGTCGTTTTCGGCATTCCGAGTCTGGTCATGGGGCTCACGCTTTTCCTGGTGCGCGAACATGCTTCCGCGGCCGACGAAACCAGAGACCGCAAGGGCAACTTCAAGGCGAACATCGACGCCTACCGTGCCTGCCTGAAAAACCGCAATATTCTTTTTACCTCGCTCGTTTTGATGGTGGGCGCCGCCGGACGAGGCAGCGGCATCAACCTTACGTATCTCGTGCCGTTCTTCATGGAGCGTTTCGCCGTAAGCGCCTCGGTCGGAGGCTTGTTTTTGACCGTGTTACAGGGCGCCGGTCTCGTCGGGCCGCTCGCCATCGCCTGGATCTCGGACCGTTTCGCTCGCCGCGCCACGGTAACCCAGATCACGCTTTTGTTGTCGGCGATCATGACCGTTTGGCTCGCCTATCAGACGTCCCTCGGCCTGTTATTTTATTTGAATCTGATTCTCTACGGCAGCGTGGTCGAAGCCCGCAGCTCGCTGACCCAAACGATGATCAGCGACTTCGCCCGCGACGAATTGACCGATGCGGCTTTTTCGATCTACTACTTCGTGGGCTGCATCTCCGGGCCCATTTGGACCTTGATCGTCGGCTACGTGATGCAAAATTACGGCTTCACGCCGGCGTTTCTGCTCGCGGCGTCGACCTATGTAGCCGGCATGGTCCTGCTGTCGTTCGTGAAAGAAGAAGCTAAACAATTGCCCACAGCTTGATCCATGCCGGCGCGCTGACGCGTCCAGTCTCGCTCACCGACATAGCTACCTGCTGCGCTCACGGGAATAAAAACTGCAAGCCACGACTTGACTTCCCCCGCTTACATGACTGTAATAGGCGGCGTAGGTTCTGCGTTATCAATTCACATCGGGCTCTAAGTGCGCAATCGAAGGAGGCTGCGATGGCGCGAATTCCACTCAAGGTGAATGGCAAGAGTCAGGTCGTCGATGCGGATCCGGAAACCCCGCTGCTTTACATTCTGCGCAACGATCTCCAGCTCAACGGAC
>VBKY01000134.1 GCA_005879255.1 Deltaproteobacteria bacterium | reverse complement strand
CGGTAATGATCTCTTCATAGAGTTGCCGTTGTGGCGTTGTGCTCTTGCCCGGATCGATTTCAGCGATATAGGCGTCGGCCACCATCTGATCGGAGAAAGTACATATCGCCCCTTTACAGTCTTTACGCTTCCAGTAGCCGAGCTTTTCCGTGCGCACGTCTTTGACAAACGCGCCTCCGATGATTGGCACGCCTTCCGAGTCGATCCATTTTTTATACGGACTGTACTTGTCCATCATGAACTGGACATAGGGATGAACTTCAAATTCTTTGGTTGGCTTGGCAGCCATGGCGATCCTCCTTTGCCATATTACTCTTGCCGGCAAATTATCGCGGCGAAAAATTCGTGTCAATCATATTGACAAAAAAGTTTCGCTACGATAGTTGAGACAAAAGTTTCATGCCCGCCATTAAACAGATTTTGACCAAGGTCAGTTCGCTCAACGGCGCGCAAAGACGGCTCGGCCACTACCTGCAAAACGACAGCTCGGCCCTTCTGCTGTCCAACGTGAATGATCTCGCCCAAGCGGTGGGGGTGAGCAAATCGACTGTGGTGCGGTTTGCCAAGACCTTGGGCTACAAGGGATTCCCCGAATTTAAGCGCGAGATGCAACGACAGATGCGCCAGAAGCTGCGGGCGGCGGACCGCATGGAGCAAACGTTTACCGAGATCGGCGACGATAAAAACGTCGTCGCCAAACTCATCAAGCGCGATGTTCAACTCTTACAAGAAACCCTTCGGGCGGTTTCGCTGCCGGATTTTCACAAGAGCGTCGAGATCATCTGGCGAGCCCGCAAAGTGTTCATCATAGGGCTCAACGCCTCCATGGCGCTCGCTTATCTGCTCCACTTTCGACTCGTGCGCGTAAAAAAGGATGCCCATTGGATTTTTCTCACCGGCGGGACTTCGCTCTTGGAGCAGCTCGCGTTTATGGACCGCAAGGATGTCTTGATCGCGATTGACTTCCTGCAAGTGCCGAGGGAAGTCCAGACCACGCTCCAGCATGCGAAGAAAATCGGCACACAGATTCTGGGAATCACGGATTTTCCAAGCTCTCCCATTGCCCAAGCCGCGGATGTCTGCCTCTATGCAAAGCGCGGGCTCCATACCAGCGTGAACTCGCTGACACCAGCATTTTCGCTGGTCAATGCCTTGGCAATCGCCGTCGGCTGGGCGAAGAAGGCGGATTCGATAAAAGCGTTGACAGATCTCGATAAATTATTAGAGGGATACGGGCCGTAAGCGGACCATTCCCACGAAAGGAGTTCATCTATGGCGACGAAGTTGAAATTCGGCTTACTGTTACCCCACTTTTGCGAATATGCCTCGGCCGAAAGCTGCATCGAAGGATCGAAAAAGGCTGAGGCCTATGGTTTTGACTCCGTTTGGGTCAGGGATCACCTGGTTTTTGAACCGCACGGCATGGAGGGTGAAGATAATACCCACATCGAGGGTTTGCTGATCCTCGCGGCCATCGCCCCGATCTGTAAAAAACTGATTCTCGGCACCGGCACGATGATCTCGCACCGACATCCGATTCATTTGGCGCAAGCCATGGCGGGCCTCAGCACGCTGTGCGACAGCAATATCATCATGGGCCTTGGCCTCGGTACATTTCCTCATGAATTCGAAGCGGCGGGTTATAAGAAAACTACTTTGCAAGATCGCGCTAACATAGCGAAGGTCAACGCGCAGCTGTGCCGCCGATTCTGGGCCGGTGAAAAGATCACTTACAAAGACGACTATTACGACTTCAAAGACGTTGAGCTCAAACCGACGCCAAGCAAAAACATACCGATTTGGTACGGCGGTGGCACACCGGCGTCTTGCCGCCGCGCGGCGGATTACTGCGACGGCTGGATGCCCGGACGGATTCCCACGGCTACATTTAATAAGATGGTCAAATACCTCGAAGAGCAGTGCAAGCTAGCCGGACGACCCATGGTTACCACTGGTGCGATTCCCATCACCAGCATCGATAAGAACAGAGACGTCGCGCTGAGCAAGGTTAACGTCAAGGGTCTGATCAACGAAGGCAACACCCCCGCCAAGAAAACTTGGGTGAGGCCAGCATCCGGCACCTTCTCCACGGTCGAGGACATCGAAGGCCTGCTCATGGCGGGAACTCCGGCCGATATCGCTCGCGACACCAAGCGCTACGAAAACGCCGGGCTCAATCATATTGTTTTCGACCTACGTTTCCGCTACGCCGATTGGTACCAACAGATCGATTTGTTGGGCCAAGAAGTTCTGCCGGCGGTAAGAGCGTAAACGCCGTTCAAATCGTTCCAGACGTTCAAGTCGTTCAAAATGTTCTGAAGATCGGAATCAAACGATTTGAACTGTTGAACGACTTGAGCGATTTGAACATGATAGAGTTTTGGAGATCCCAATGCGTACGGAAAAAGTAAATTTCTACAGCGAAGGCATCAAGCTCGGCGGCGCGCTTTATCTGCCGGACTCAGATCAGAACAAACCTTATCCGGGCATAGTCCAAGGCCCCGGTTTTCTCGGCCTGAAGGACGCCAAACACTACATCATGATGTTCGAGAAGCTTTGCGAAGCCGGCTATGCTTGCCTCTGCTTTGACTATCGCGGCTGGGGTGACAGCGAAGGTAACGAGCGCGGCTGGGTGATGCCGAAGTGGCAGGCCGAGGATATCCGCAACGCTATCACTTATATGCAAACGCGCTCAGACATCGATGCTGACCGGCTCGCCACTTACGGTTCGGGCGGCACCGGCGGCGGCAACGCTGTCTACGTCGCGGCCATCGATCCGCGCGTCAAGTGCTGCGTTTCCTATCTCGGCGTCAGCAATGGACGCGATTGGCTGCATTCGATGCGGCGCGAGTATGAATGGGTCGACTACTTAAAGAGCATCGATGAAGACCGTAAGAAACGGGTAACCACCGGCGCCGGCGCCATCGTCAGCGCGCGTGAGGGCGGTATCATGGTGCAAACCCCCGAACGGCAAACGACCACCATCAAGAAAGACGTTGCGGATAAAATTCCCGATGCCATGCCGCTCGCTTGCGCCGAGGCGATTTTGGAATACAGTCCCATTGACGTTGTCCACAAGATTTCGCCACGCGGCGCGCTATTCATCGCCGTGGAAGGTGACGCCGTCACGCCGGAACAGCAATCGTTTGATTTATACGAAAAGGCCGGCGAGCCTAAAAAGCTGGTGCTCTATAGGAAGACCACCCACTACGGCATCTATAATGACTACTTCGACGATGTCGCGGCCAATGTCATCGACTGGTACAACCGCCACCTCAAGTACCACAAGGTCGAAGTCACTGAAAAGAAATAGGAGCGAGTCATGAACAACATTTCGTTTGGTGTGCGCGTGCCGAACTCCGGTCCGCTCTCCAGTATTGAAAACATTGTCAAAGCCACCAAGGCCGCAGAAGAAATGGGCTTCGACGCGATCTGGGTTCACGACCACGTGGTCTGGAGCACCGAGATGCACCGCCATCACATTTCTTCCGGTGCCTTCGAAGCGATCACTGATTCCCAGGAGGCTAATTTCTTCGAAGCCACCACGATCCTGTCGTACCTGGCGGCAGAAACTAAAAAAATTGTTCTCGGTGTGGCTTGCTTGGTCATGCCCTGCCGCAATCCGATTTACGCGGCGAAGCAGTATTCCACTTTAGATCACTTGGCGAATGGCCGCCTGCTGATCGGCGTCGGTCTCGGTTCGAAGGCGACCCGCGAGTCGGATGAATTTGGCGTGTTCGGCGTGCCCTACGAACGGCGCGGCGACCGCACCGATGAATACATCGAAGCGATGAAGGCGCTTTGGACCCAGCCCTTGGCGGCGTACAAAGGTGACTTCATCGAATTCAAAAATGCCGAAGTCTATCCAAAACCGGTGCAGAAACCGCATCCGCCGGTTTGGGTCGGCGGCTGGATGAAACTCGCTGCCAAGCGCGCTGGCAGGCACGGCGAAGGCTGGATTCCCGGTTGGCTATCGCCCAAGGAAATGAAGGTTGGCTGCGACATTCTAGCCCAAACCGCGCGCGACAATGGCCGCGATCCGAAGAAAATCACCATCGCCGTCGAGAAGCTCGCGACCATCGCCAAGACGCGCGAGGAGGGCCTCAATCTGGCGATGCCGACTCTTAAAACCAGCAGCGAAAGCTATGAGCGCGACATCGACAGCATGCAGTTTGCCCTGGACCGCCATATTTTCGGCTCGGTGGACGACGTCAAGCGTAGAATCGACGAGTTCATCGAAAACGGCGTGCAACACTTAGAACTGAAAGTCATCTATCCGACGATGGATAGCTTGAATCAGCAAATGGAACTCTGGGCGGAAAATATTCTGCCGCGCTACAACTAAAGAATGGAGTGGTGGAGTGATGGAGTAATGCTCTAATCAATAAACCCAACACTCCAGCACTCCATTACTCCAATCATTGTTGCTTATGAACCTGTCATTTCAACTAAACGGCAAACCCTGGCAACTCGATTGCGAGCCCGCGGACACACTCGCCGAGGTGCTGCGCAATCAACTTAACTTGAACGGCACAAAAGTTTCCTGCGAAGTGCAAGTCTGCGGCGCCTGTACGGTGCTCGTCGATAATGTGCCGGTGAGCGCCTGTACCTATCTTGCCTATGAAGCGCGCGGCAAGAATGTGCTGACGATCGAAGGGCTCGAAAATCCGGACGGCACGCTTCATCCACTCCAGCAAGCGTTCATCGACGAGTTTGCCTTTCAATGCGGCTACTGCACGCCCGGCATGATCATGGCCGCCAAAGCATTGTTGGATGAAAAGCCGAAACCGACGCGCGACGAAATCATCCATCATATGGACGGCAACATCTGCCGTTGCACCGGCTACGTGCCGATCGTCGCGGCCATCGAGCGCGCCGCTGCATTGATGGCGAAGGAGAAGCAGTCGTGAGCGTCGAGAAGAAGAGCGATTTTCACGTCGTTAATCATTCGTTGCCGCGCCGCGACGGCAGGGTCAAAGTCACCGGCAAAGCCCAATACGTCGCAGATCTGAGGCTCATCGGCATGGCCTACGCCAAAGTGCTGCGCAGCCCCTACGCCCATGCGAAAATTATTTCGATCGACAAATCGCGCGCCGAAGCGCATTCCGGGGTTTATTGCGTCGTCACTGGTTACGACCTCGACGGGATCAATCCCTACTACGGCCACGCCGTCAAAGACCACCCGCTCCTCGCCATCGACAAAGTACGCTACGCCGGCGAAGCGGTGGCCGCCGTCGTTGCGGTCGATGAACGGACCGCTTTCGAAGCGGTCGAGCTGATCGACGTCAAGTACGAAGAGCTGAAAGCGGTCTTCACACCTCAGGAAGCCCTGGCTAGCGATGCGCCATTGTTGCATCAACGACAGTTTGAAGCCGGCGCGCTGCGCGGCTTCGAAGGCGAAGTGACCGCCGGTAAAGGCACGAATATCTGCCAGACGCATAAAATCCAGTGGGGCGATGTCGAAAAAGCTTTTAAAGAAGCGGCGGCGGTCATCGAAGGCGACTATTATTTTCCGATGACCTATGCCTACGCGATGGAGCCGTACGTCGCCATCGCCGAGGTCAACGACCAAGGCGTGACCATTTATTCCTCGGCGCAGCATCCGTTCATGGTGCGCCATGATTTGAAATCGGTGTTTAATTTACCGGTCAGCTCGGTGCGTTTGATCGTGCCCTTTGTCGGCGGTGGCTACGGCAGCAAGTCTTACACCAAAATTGAACCGCTGGTCGCCGCTTGTTCATGGAAAGCGAAGCGGCCGGTGAAGCTCCAACTCACCGTCGAAGAAGCGATGCTGACGACTCGCAGCGACGATGCCTACACATGGATGCGCACCGCAGTGGATAAAAATGGCAAGATCATCGCGCGTCAGGCGAAAATATTGATGAATACCGGCGCCTACGCAGAAAATAGCCCGCTGGTGGTCGAGAAGTCGACCAACCGTTGCGTCGGTCCTTACGCAATTTCAAACGTGCTGATCGAAAACTCCTCGCTTTATACCAACACCGTGCCCGCCAGCTCTTACCGCGGCTTTGGTTGCGCTCAGGTAACTTTGCCGGGTGAATCGCAGATCGATGAGCTGGCCAAGAAAATCGGCAAAGACCCGTACGAATTTCGCCTAGCGAACGCGGCGAAGCCGGGTGAAGAATTTTTCCCGGGCATGCGCCCTTTTGATGGTACGCTGAAAGAAGATTTGGATACGGCAGCGAAAGCAGTCGGTTGGGGCAAACCTTTACCTAAAGGCCATGGCCGCACCGTCGCCTGCTCCGGCAGCGATGCCGGTGCCTATCCGCTGACGTCGACCGCCATCCGCGTCCACGCTGACGGTTCCGTAACCATCATGACTGGCAGCACGGAGTTGGGTCAGGGAAGCCACACGGTTCTGCCGCAGATCGCTGCCGAGGAATTGGGTGTCCCCTATGAGAAAGTCCGCGTGGTCTCCTCGGATACCGCTATTACGCCCTACGACCGATCCACCGGCGCAAGCCGTACGACAACCTTAATGGGCAGCGCGGTTCTCGAGGCGAGCCGTGAAGCGATCCAGCAGATGGTAGTAATGGCCGCCGATGTGTTGAAGGTGAAAGTTGAAGAAATTCAAACCGTCCGCGGCGGAGTACGCTGCGGCGAAGCGCAGCTAAACTGGTCGGAAGTCATCAGCAAATTTTACGCATTGCCGGACGGCGAAGTGATTGGCCGCGCCTATATTCGCAAGTCCGGCAGATTTTCCGCATTGCCGGTTTTCTGGGAAGCAGCGGCGACGGCATGCGAAATTTCCGTGGATGAAGAAACCGGAAAAATCACCATGGAAAAACTCGCCACCGTCGGCGACGTTGGGTTGGCCAT
>VBKY01000133.1 GCA_005879255.1 Deltaproteobacteria bacterium | reverse complement strand
AACATCGCCAATGCTGTCGACAGCGCCGTCGGCGTGCGCATCCGGCAAGCGCCGCTCACGCCCGAAAGGGTGTGGCGAGCTCTTAAAGAGAAAAAAGGAAGATAGAGGATGGAGGATCGAGGATCGAGGATCGCGATCTTCCATCCTCGATCTTCGATCCTCGGTATTACTCATGATGCCGTTACGAAAATTCACCATCCACCAACCGAAAACCACTGCCGAAGCGTCGCAGATGCTCGCCGAATACGGCGATAAGGGCCGCCTTTACGCCGGCGGCACGGAACTTCTTTTAGCGATGAAGCATGATCTCTTGCGCTACGAGCATTTGGTCGATGTAAAGACGATTCCCGATCTCAACAAGATCGAAAGGAAAAACGGCTCGCTGATGATCGGCGGCACAGCCACGCACCGCGCCATCGAGCGCTCGCCTCTCGTGCGCGCGAATCTGCCGGTGCTCGCGGAAATGGAAACCAATGTCGCCAACGTGCGCGTGCGAGCGAGCGGCACCCTAGGTGGCAATCTCTGTTTCGCCGAGCCGCACTCCGACCCCGCGACCCTACTTCTCGCCCTGGGCGCGAAAGCGCATGTCCGCGGCAATGCGGGAACCAAATCGTTGACGATCGACGAGCTCATTAAGGGAGCTTATGAAACATCCCTCGCAGACGACGAGCTTCTCGTCGCAGTCGAGATCCCAATCCCGGCGAAGACTGAGCGCGCGGCTTACCTCAAATTTCAACTCAAGGAGCGGCCAACATTGGGTTTGGCACTGGTGCTGGACATCGACGGCGATCAGATCAAGAAAGCTAAGGCGGTCGTCGGCAGCGTCAGCGCATTGCCGACTCAATCTGACCGGTGTGACGGTCTGCTTATCGGCGCAAAGACGCAAGTCGAAAAACAACTGGGAGATGCCGCCGAAGCGCTCGCAAAGGCCGCCGATCCCGTCGATGACCTCGAAGGCAGCGCTGACTACAAGCGCCACTTAATTGGGGTATTTCTGCGCAGAGCTTTCATAAAAGCACTCACATAAATTTCAGTCAGTTTAATTTCTCACCTTTCGACTCGACTTCTGTTAATCAGTTTCGAATCTTTTTGCGGCCCTCGATTGGCACTGCAATTTACCAATCGCAGCCGACATCGAGCCCGCCATTCGTCAGCAGACACATTGGCTTGACCGAAACGTGCCGACATGGGCAATCCTGGTACGCCTTACACCATTTTACTCAATGAAATTTTTACGTTCTTGGGTGCCTCGTTCTTGCGCGTCGGCAGCCCGTCCCTCTATCATTAGATCAACTCCAAGCTCGTTGCGCGAATCGCTTTTCCCGGAGGTGATCATATGGACATGATCGGGGAATTCGCCGGACGGTTGTCTTCGGAACTGATCCGAGTCATCGATTGGGCTCTGAGAAATTGGGCAGTTACGCTATTCGTTCTCGTGGCACTGATTTATTGGGCCGGAAGACAAAGACGTCTGGATCGGCATCATCTCTAATAATTCAACGTTGCGACTTGCTTGTTCTCCCGGAAGATCACATTCAAAAACTCTACTCCCGGTAATCACGTCTACTGCGCTCGGCTACACGCCTTGACCCTCTGCCTTTTCCTGCGCTAGTCTCGCTCGAAAGTTTCACATTTTCGGTTTACTGATTCGCAGTGTCGCGGAAAAACAAAGGGAGAAAATCATGGCCGGCGAAAAAACCAAAGACAACGTCACCTTTCGCATCCCACACACGATGATGCTGGTCAGCGATCTCGACCGGAGCATTGATTTTTACACGCGGCTGCTCGGCATGGACGTGCAGCGCATTCGGCCCAACCCGGAGAAAAACGAGCGCGTCGGTTATCTCGGTTACGGCACTGAAGACGAATATCCCGGTATCGAATTAATCGAGACCGCCGGGCCGGGGCATGTCAAAGAAATGCCAAAATGGTACGGCCATGTTGCCCTTTACGTCTCCGACCTATACAAATTGAGTGAGAAACTAAAAGCCGAAGGCGTAAAATTTACTCTCGGGCCACAACCCAATCGTCCGGGTAGCCAAGACCACGTAGCATTTATCGAGGACCCTGACGGTTATCTCCTGGAACTCACCGAGCGCCACTCGAAGAGCGGCCCACCCGTGAAGGTGAGCTAATAGCGCGCTATTCCGTCGCTCCTGCTGCTTGAAGAATTTTTACCACGTCGCTGTGTTTTCCTTGCCGCGCCAGCGTGAGCGCCGTTCGGCCTTGCGAGTCGCGATCATTTATTCGCGCGCCGGCGGCAACAAGATCTTTGACCATGAGCGCGTTGCCCATGGCCGCAGCAATCCTCAGCGCGGTCACGCCACTTGCTGTAGCGTTTGCGTCAGCGCCCGCGGCGAGCAAAGCTCTCACGGTATTCACGTGACCGGATCCTGCCGCCAACAAAAGCGGCGTGACACCGCTCTTCAAGCCTCCCGCGTTGACATCGGCGCCGGCTTGGATGAGCGCTTTGACTGCCTCAACTTTTTCTCGACCGGCAGCGGCAAGCAACGGTGTGGTGTCCGAAGCATCACGGCTGTTCGGGTCTGCACCGGCGGCGATTAGCGGCTGTACAAGCGTCGCGTGGCCATCCCACGCCGCCAGTTGTAGCGCGGTTTCGCCGGAGCGATTTTTTGCTCTCGGATCGGTTTTGAAGCTGAGCAACAGTTTCACCGCTTCGACGTTTCCCTGCCGCGCGGCAATGGTAAGCGCGCGATTGCCGTCCTCCAACTCTAAATCGGCCGTCGCGCCGCCATCCAACAGCGCTCGCGCGGTCGCAAGATGACCGCCGATGATCGCCACGCCCAAGGGTGAGAGCCCGCGATCGGTAAAATTCACTTCCGTTCCTTGAGCGATCAGTTCTTTGGCGCGCCCGGTGTCACCACTCGCCGCGGCCGCCATCATCGCTGTCTTTGACGGGTCTCGAATACCGATGGATGTCGCGCAACCTGTAACGAGAGTCGTGCAAATCAGAAGTGAGCAGCTTATCCCGTTTCCAAATCGAGGGAACATGCGGTCGCGCCAAATTTTCGTTAACGCGCGCGAGCAAGACGCGATTCACGTTGCCTGGTGTAATCTTGCAGCTTCTCGGCTCGGCGCGACTTTTAGACGAGTGGGATACACCGGGCTCATGAGTATCATTCCTTATCTCCACATCGGATGGTGAGCACGGTGAATGCCTCTGCAATCGCTTGCCAATGACGATATCGACTAACTCCCACCTGTTCAGTATCGGTTTGATTCCACGGGCAATCGATTAGCGCAACCGGTACTTTCATTTTGTCAGCCAGATAATGGGCCATTGGCAGCGAATCTTCCACGGCCCAACAAAACCGCTGCGCCGCTAGTTCAGCCAAGCTAATGGCGCCAGTCTGCTCGGTCAAAAAGCGTGAATACTTGTCCACGACGGTAAAAGACTGAAAAGGAACCCGGTGCTTCGATAACCACTCGATCGACGTTTCGTAGGTTTCCGGAGGTCGGCCCGTGATGATCGCAATCTCGAATCCCCGCTTTTCCCAACCTTCGAGAACCGCAATCGCGTCACTGACCGGCGCCATGCTTAACAGTTCATCGCGCCGATGCACGATTCGATACAACTCCTCGCGCTCACCCGGCCGAAGTCCACAAGACTGACCAACATCGAAGTTGGTCAACTGCTCGTATTCGATTCTCTTTCCGAACTCGCGCTCGACAATCATGAGGAAATGCCGCGCCGCGTGACACAACACGTCGTCCATGTCGACGTAGATTGTTCTTGGGGCAGATTGCATTCGTCTGAGCGGTCTTAATCGACGATCGCTTTCAAGCGCTGAGTCAAATCCTTGCGCAATTTGTGCGTTTGGCCCGCTTGATATTGGGTAGTCTTCCACTGCGCGACGTCAAAAGGAAGCTTGTCCATCGAAGTCGAACAGATATGGATGCAAGGCTTTTTCAGCGCATGAGCATAGCCCGCTTCGTAAAGCACGTTTGGTTTAGATTCCGACAGATCGACAATGACTGCGACCGATTTGCGGATCATCCTGTGAATCTCTTCCACGACGTTGCCTTGAAACTCGCGCCGGTCAACGCGGTCGCAGACCGCGCCGACTTGCTCCGCCGCATAGCTCATCGCCACGAAGAAAACGTCTTCATATTGTGGCGCGAATGGCATGGCGGCGAAAATCAGTTTTTCTACCTTGGTCACCTCTGACGGATTGGCACGCGCTTTTGTGCTCTGAAATTCGGCCATTAGCGCAGGCACCAAACCGTCGACCGTCACAACCCCTTTGGACGGCAAGTTTCGTTTCAAGCCCGGGATCACCACGAACGCACCGTCTGTCTGCGCCGCGTCTTGATAGAACTGCGCCTGACGGCTAGCTTCCGTCGTCAGACCGGGAAAATCCCAACTTCGGGCTTCGACAATAAACCGCCTCCCATCCGGGGCGAAGACGATGAAATCCGGCGCCAGCCCGCCGATCGCCTTTTCCGTTACAAATTTTAAATCCGCTTCACGGAGCCGGTCGGCGATGATTTCTTCGATTTCTTTCTCCGAATTTTCCGCCATTGAGTCTTCCCGCAACTGTCAAACAATTGTTTTCAGATTCGCGCGAATTCCGCGGAACCAGTCGCCAGCCCGAGTCGCCGGACCGCTACGATGTCGCGCAGTCCCGATACAAAGACACCGAATGCCATCACGCTCAAGATCCAACTCAGCACCACATAATCGTGCTGAGCGAATCCGGTAGGCAACCGTCCCCAGCGCAAGATTTCTGGTAGCAAATTAGCCAAGACGGCACCGTACACGATTCCCATGATCGCATGTGTGCTTCGCTCTCCCGCAGGAACTTTGCGGGAGCGATCCTCTTCCAAAAAGTCCCACAGAGTAATGACAACCTCAGTCACCAAGAGCCCTACGACAATCCACGCCCACAGACCATTCCAGCTTCGCCAAGCTAAAGAGCCGAATATAATCGCATAGAGAAGATCACGTGCCGCATGTAGCTTGAGTTCTTTCCGCGCGGTCAAAGCACTAGGCAACCGCAGACGAAACTCGTGGTAATAGAGTGTATCAAAGGCTCCTAGAATTCCTTGCAGAATTAGCAAAAGAAGCGCAGTTTTCATCTCGTTCAGAATCAAAATCCGCCGAAGGTGTTTCAAATCAACTTAAGTTGAAGAGCCGACCGGTGCGTCTTCGAGCACAATATGCGAAGGGATCTAGAATTTCGACACAAACTCGTTGCCACGGACAAGAAAGCGAAGCGGTTTGTCTTTCCATTTACCGGCGTAATCGACACCGATACGCGGTGTCGCTAAGAATTTCGGTACCGGTTCCCCGCTGTCTTTTACGCAAAGCACGCTGCCGCAAAGGTCGGCTCCATTTAGGGACCGATCGATGCCGAATGCCTGACACAGCTTTCCCGGACCGTTGGCGAGATAACGCAGTGCGCCGTTCCGCCTCCGGTTTTCCATTAAATCGATGCCTTCCACCGGTTCCACGGCACGGATCAGCACCGCCGCAGGATAATCTTTCGCCTCCGTGACCAAATTCAGCATGTTATAAAAGCCGTAGATGAAATACACATACGCGTGCCCCGCCTGACCGAACATCACTTCCGTGCGTGCTGTCCGTCCCTTTGACGCGTGGCAAGCCAAATCTTGCGGTCCAACGTAAGCCTCAGTCTCGACAATTCGTCCGACGGTGTTGCCCATCGGATGTTTGCGGACAAGATATTTTCCCAACAATTGCTTGGCAACGTCGATGGTCGGCTGTTCGTAAAAAGAACGCGGTAATTTCAAGGCCGAGTTAGAAAATGCTAATGCGCGGGCCAGTGATTCTGGATTCTCTCTCCTGATAACTGGTCTCTGCATTCTCATTCCGACTGCGGCAACCCGTCATTGATTTCGACCCAGGGCGCCTTCGATCTGACGTGCGTATGCTTGGACATCTTTACTCCGGGGTCGCTATCCAAAGTTCCCGGGCGGAAGCGAAGACGCTCCAGGTCATTATCTTTGCGTTTCAAGATTGGCGAACCACAGCGCCCACAAAACACACGATGATATCCAGGCGACGATTCCCATTCTTTGAGCAACTCTTGCCCACCGACTATTCGAAACGACTTCGCTGGAATCGTCGCCCCACTGGCGAACGCCGACCCTGATGTCTTGCGACAAAGACTACAGTGGCAGTTTGTCACCGCACCAAGTTCGCCGTCGATCTCGTATTTAATACCGCCACACAGACATGAACCTTTAAGCATAGAGCCTCCTACGTCAGTTAGACGAAATCGGCCAGAATTTCTCTAGCTTGGATTAGGTAGTCCCTGGGAACGAGAAACCTAACGGCTATGTTTCGTCCCAAGTTAAAATTTTCGCCCTGGGGCAGATAAAGAATTTCTTCCGCTTCGAGAATCGATTTAACAAGCGCGATCTGACCTGGGTCCGCGATACTAAGGACTTCAACCAGGTCGATAAATTCGGCCTTTTCCTCAGGGGCCAGTTCGGTCACAAGCCCAACGTCGCAGTCTTTACACCATTTGAAACCAGCGCGATACTCGGACCTGCAATTCGGGCAATACATGAAGTCTCTTGTAGACGACTCGGCCAACGAAATCGGAAGCCCAACTCTATTCGATTCCGAGTTGCCTTTTTACATCAGTCGCATTGAAAGTTTTGTTTTGCTTGCCTCGTTCGTCTAGTAATTTCATCAGCGACTTGTTTTGGCGGGTCAGTTCGATCTCTCGATTGAAATCATCGATCTCAGCCAAGATGAACTCGTTTCCTTCAGGAGAACGTAGGATGAGACCGCCTTTTTTAGCCTTCTTCAACAAAGTCGTTACAGTCTTGGCTTTCGTTGAGATATTTACTGTTTTCATAAAGCATACTCCTTGCCCCGTATGAACAAACGGTTACCTTCCTTGTAACCCACGGCTTCAATTTTAACCGTTTTCGCTTCTTCATCAACGTCATAAAAAACACGAAATTTGCTGATTCGCAGCTCATATTCGGATACGTCATTCGGCCTTAGCTTCTTCCGATTGCGGGTGTCTGTCATCGGTTCGTACGAAAGTTGCTCAGTGATCTGGTCAAAGATGGATCGCTGTTCGGATTTCCTGAACGATTTCAAATCATCGATCGCGTCCGAGGTGTATTTGATTTCGAACATCAGAAGCTATCATCGTCGATGCCGAAAGTTACGTGCAGGTGCCGATATGCTTGACAGTAGTCGCTACCGCCTCGTCGACCGTATTTACTTTATCTCCTTCACCAAACTCCAATCTACCAGCTGGCTCAGCGGAATGTCTTTCGTGAGCTTCAGCCGCTCTTTCGTGAGTTGCACGTCCAGCTGAACTCCTTTGTCGGAGATAATACCGTCGTCGGTGAACGAATTGATCGATGCGTCGTAGGCTTTGGCGGCCTGGGCTGGGGTGATCTTGAGATAGTCGGAAAGCATTTGTATCGTCTCGGCGCGATTCTGCTTCATGAAGCGCGTGCCGCGCACGCTGGCACGGACGACTTTCCTCACCTGTTCCCGTTGTGTTTGCAGCTTCTGGTCCGTCACCGCAATGCCTGACAGCGGCAGTTCGATGAGATCCCCTAAGTAGACCAGCCGGCGAAAGCCCTCGTCTTCCGCTTTGACGGCGAAGGCCACGTCGATCGGTGTCGCATCGATAGAGCCGGCGCGCAACGCCGCCAGGCGTGTCGGACTTTCTCCCGTAACGATGATCTTAACATCTTTTTCAGGCTCGAAGCCGAAGTGGCGTACAGCCACTCGCGACAAATAGTCTACTGTTCCGGCAACCGAATCTACGCCGATCACTTTGCCTTTGAGATCCTTGGGCGTCTTGATTTCAGGCCTGGCGATCAATACGTGAAGAGGTCGCCCGGCAAGGCCCACCACAGCTTTGATCGGCACACCCGTGACCGCGGCGCGGAGCGCCGATCCCCACGCGAGCAGATAATCGACGTCGCCGGAGATCAACGCTTTGACTCCGATCGCCGGCTGCATTTGAATTTTGTCGACATGGCGACGACCACGGGAAATTCGAATAGGCCACGGCTCGGCGTCGCGATGGTGATGCGCTCAGCGTAAAGCGGCGCCGGCAATCCGAGCAGCAACATCGCAAGCGTGAAACCGCTGCACCAAACTAACCCAAGTCGAAAAATGATTCTTTTCATTTTCACCGCGGCTACCTTATTCCAGGCGAACATTCTTTGAGAAATCATATTTGATCGAATAATCGCTTTCGTACTTACAGACAATTCTCTCTTTGCTCCAACCGCCGGTGAAGCATTTTTTTAGGAAGGCCATCATTAAATTCCAAGCATTCTTCGCCGCCTCTCTGCGATAGCGTCCCGGCATGGTGTCGTTGAGCCAACCGTGGGGCGCGTCAGGATAGACGCGGATGTGGCAGTTCTTTTTCTGTCTTTCGAGACAATTACGAAAGCGCACAACGTCGTCGACGGAAATGATATGATCGGCCTCGCCAAAGACGCCTAACACGGGACAAGTAACTTGGGAGATCAGCTCCTCAACGGGAGTAGGGCGAAGATCGTTGCTCAGCCATTCCTTGCCCCCTATGGCACCGTAAAGAACGATGGCGCCGGCGACGTCGCTTCGCTTCGCGGCGACCAAGACCGGCTGGCGACCGGTCTGACAGACGCCGATGATGCCGATGCGCGCGGCGTCGACATTTTTAAGTTTCTTTAGATATTCCACCGCCGCATTGAGATCCTCGAGCGCGCCGTCATCGGTGAGATCGACTCTTTGTTCGCCACGTAGAACCACCTTGCGGTCGCCGTTGAAACGGTGAAATAAATCCGGCGCCAGGCCAACGAAACCGGCTTGAGCCAACTTCACGGTCAAAGCTTTCGTATGTTGGTCAATGCCGTAACGCTCGTGGAGAATAATGACCGCAGGCCGTTTGTCTTTGGCTTTCGGGAAAGCACGCACGGCGCTGATGCCGCTGCTGTATTTGATCATCGTTGGCATAATCCCATTCGATTGCGTCGCAGCCATCTATTCCTCCCGGGAATGTTTAAATCATTGCTAGTCGCGTTCAAACGTCGCCAAGCTTATCCATCCGCGGCCAGCGGAGTCAAGGAGAGCGAAACCGCTTGTCTCGCCTCAAACCACATCCTATATTCACGCCCATGAATTTAAAGGAAGGATCGAGCGTGGTCGCGCATTTAACCACGATCGGGCGAAAAACCGGCCAGCCTCGCACGGTGGAACTCCGCTTCGTTTACTATCGGGGCCGGTTCTATGCGTCTTCAAGCAGAGTGCAAGGGAAGCACTGGTGCCAGAACATGCTCAAAAATCCCGCGGTAGAGATGAAGGTGAAAGGCGAGACCGTCGCATGCATCGCTACGCGGGTCACCGATGACGACCTGCGCACAGAAATTCTAACGTCGCGCGCGTCGCCGCGCGATATGGATCGAGTGGTCTTCGAGATCAAGCCGCGCTCGTAAGTGAACCAATCCCACACCTAAGTCACGCGCCGCAAACATCTGGACAGACAGCCCTACTTCTTGGTTTCTTCCTTTTGCTCCGTCATTTTCTTTTCGATATTCTCAACGCCCTTTTGCATGCCTTCCATCATTGCTTTCTCTTTTTGCATGCCTTCCTGCATCGCCTTTTGCGCCTGCTGCTCCCGCTCCGCTGAATCTTTCTTGTCGCCGCAAGCTGAAATCCCGGCGATCATTCCAGCAATAACCATCATCCGAATCAGCTGCTTCATGCCTTCCTCCCCCTGACGTTTTCGTAATTAGGTTTAGTTAGCAGGAACAGGCGCGAATAAGCAACCCATTTATCAAGTGTGCTTTCCTTTTCACTGCCATTTGTTATCTTAACCGCAGATATGGCAAAGCCGCGCCCGCTATCGGCGAGATTAATTTACCTCTTTCTATTATGTTCAGTCGTGTCGTTTGCTTCTCAGGCGCAGCAGAAGTTAAAAGTCGCGACGACACTCACGGTAGCGGATTCGGGGAGTTGGAAGACAGTTCAAAAAGGCGTCGAGTTTCGTCAGATCGCCTTGGAACGCACCGAGCCAAGCCAGACGCTCGATCTGAAGCTACTTCGTTTCGACATCCAATGGGTTCTCCCTCGCGTGCTTTACAGCGGACAATTTCAACTCAAGGGAGCAAGCGCCAAAACGTTCGCCGAGAAAACTGGCGCGATTGCCGCGATCAATGCCAACTACTTCGATGAAAAGGGCCGGCCGCTGGCTTATCTAAAAACCGCGGAAAAAGAGATTAACCCCGCCATTTCAAAACACGCCCTTTACACTGGGATATTTGGCGTGCGGGACGCCGCGCCGTTCGTGGTCCATCGCGATAATTTTCAGCCGGCACAAACAAGCGAAGCTCTGCAGACCGGGCCGTTGTTGTTGAATCGAAGTGCTGCAATCGAGGGCATGAATGGCTTGGCGCGTTACGCGCGCCGAAGTGTCATTGGTATCGACAAGGAAGGACGGGTCATCATCGGCGTCACCGACGCGATTCTCGGCGGTTTGAACTTTACCGAACTGCAAGAGTTGTTTACCGGCATGAAGTGGCAATTGAACACGCTGGATTTGCTGAACCTGGACGGCGGCGGTTCGGCGCAGCTCTATGTGAAGGCAGGAAAGTTTGAAGAATGGGTGTCCGGCACGTCAGAAGTGCCGGTAGCCATCGGCTTTTTCACCAAACCTAACTGACATCCTGTCGGCTCGAAGTCGATAGATGATTTTCTCACCACGAAGTATGCAGGTCGCAGGTAGGGGCGGGTTTCAAACCCGACCCTAAATATTCCCGGCGAGAGTTCTCACTCCAGTGACGCAAACGCGATTCGACTCCAATTCAAGGCAGAAGCCGGCAGGATGCCGAGATAAAGAGTCCCAATAACCGCCACCGCGATGGCGACATAAACGGCTGTAGCCTGTCGAAAGCTTTTGCCTTCGGCGCCGCCCTCTTCCATGTACATCGCGACGATCACTCGCAAGTAATAAATCACCGAGAGCAAACTGTTGAGCACGCCGATGATCGCCAGCCCGATGTGACCGGAAAGCACTGCCGCGCGAAAGACGTAGAACTTCCCGGCAAAGCCGCCAAGCGGCGGAAACCCGGCAAGCGACAACATGAACAGTGACATGGCCAATCCGAGAAAGGGCCGCTTGAATCCTAGCCCGGCGAAGTCGCGATAATTTTCGCGCTGGTTGTTGGCTTCCGATAGACAACTGAGCACTGCAAAAGCGCCGATCGTCATAAAACTGTAGGTCAGAACGTAGAAGAGCAGTGGCAAGCCGCCCCACTCTGCGCCGACAACGATGGCAATGAGCAGATATCCGGCGTGAGCGATGCTCGAATAGGCAAGCATCCGTTTGACACTGGACTGAGTGATGGCCAGTAAATTACCCAACGTCATGGTCCCGATCGTGATAACCCACAAAGGAAACAGCCAGTCGCTATCCAATGCGGAAAGCTTATGAAGTAGGATGCGCGCCCAGGCGGCAAAGGCCGCGGCTTTCACGGCGACGGACATGAAACCGGTGACCGGTGTCGGCGCGCCTTCGTAGACATCCGGCACCCAAAAATGAAACGGTACCGCGCCGACTTTAAACGCGAAACCAATGAGCAATAGAAATCCCCCGCCGATCAAATAAAGCGGCCACTCACTTGGCTGCTCGGCCAAGTAATCCGAAATAAGATCTAGATTCGTCGAGCCCGTGGCGCCGTAAATCAAAGCAATGCCGTAGAGTAAAAATCCCGTGGCAAAGGCGCCCATGAGAAAATACTTCATCGCCGCTTCGCTCGAACGGCTATTCGTGCGCCACATGCCGGTCAGCACATAAACCGCGATCGACATCGTCTCCAATCCGAGAAAAAAAACCATCAGATCGTTTGCCGCCGCCATCAGCATCATGCCGACCGTGGCGAAGAGCACCAGGGCGTAAAATTCGCCCTCGTGGATGCCCGCCTGCCGGACGTAGTCGATGGATGAGAGAATCGTCAGCCCGGCAGCGAGCATGAAAATCAACGCGAAGTAGTGCGCGAAGTTATCGAGCACAATGCTGTCGTGGAAGGCGCTTTCCTGTACGCCCCAGAGAGCCAGAGTCTCACCGGCGGCCAGCCCAATACCAACCAAACTCAAAAACACTAGTATGCGCTTGGGCTCGTGCTCTTCAATAAAGAGATCGCGCAGCATCACCACCAGCGCCGTCACCAGCAGCTGCGCCGTGGGCAGGAGCGGTGTGAAGTTAACGTCCATCGCTCTTACTCTTCAACACTGCCTGCGGGTGATGGTTCACGGCTGCAGGAGTGACGGCAATGATCCGTTTCAGAGTGACGTCGATGGCGGGCTGCATCCGATA
Source organism: Deltaproteobacteria bacterium (assembly GCA_005879255.1). Next base: position 2,524 of record VBKY01000133.1, on the reverse strand, counting down.
CAAAAACGGCTGCGGATAGACCCCCATGAAAACGACCAACGCGAGGATCGGCGCGAGAATGATTCGTTCCCGAACACCGAGATCTTGAAGCTTCTCGTTGTCAGGATTGGTTAACGGACCCAGGATGACCCGGCGATACATCCAAAGCATGTAAATGGCTCCGAGAATCACGCCCGTGGCGGCTACCGCCGTCCAGCGCGGCGCGACGGCGAAGGCACCGAGCAAAATCAGAAATTCACCGACAAAGCCGTTCAACCCCGGCAAACCGATGGACGAGAAAGTAATGACCAAAAGCAGGGCGGAGAAGACCGGCACCGGTTTCCACAGTCCGCCGAACGCGTCAATCATCCGCGTGTGTCGCCGCTCGTAGATCATGCCGACCAGAAGAAACAGCGCGCCGGTTGACAGCCCATGATTCAGCATTTGATAAACCGCGCCTTGAATTCCTTGCATGTTAAAGGCGAACAAACCCAGCATGACGAAACCCAAATGGCTCACTGAAGAATAGGCGACCAGCTTCTTAATATCGCTCTGCATCATCGCCACCGCAGCGCCGTAGATAATGCCGATCACCGCCAGCGCCATGATGTAGGGCGCCGCCGCCAGCGCCGCGTCGGGAAAAAGCGGCATGGCAAAACGGAGAAAACCATAAGTGCCCAGTTTGAGCAGCACGCCGGCAAGTATCACGGAGCCGGCGGTGGGCGCCTCGACATGGGCATCCGGGAGCCAGGTGTGAAACGGAAACAGAGGTACTTTGATCGCGAAGGACAAGGCAAAAGCCGCAAAGAGCCATGCTTGTTCGTCGAGAGGAAGATGCAGGTCATAGAGCTTTAGCAGATCGAAGGTCAGCGCCTGCTCCGCTTCGGCGTGGCGCGCCGCCAAATAGATAATCGCGACCAACATGAGCAAGCTGCCAGCCATGGTGTAGATCACGAACTTGATCGCGGCGTAAATTCTTCGCGTGCCGCCCCACACGCCGATGAGAAAATACATCGGCACCAGCATGACCTCCCAAAAGACATAGAAGAGAAAGAGGTCGAGCGCGACGAAAGCACCAAGCATGCCGGTTTCGAGCAGCAGCATGAAAATCAGATACTCTTTGACCTTCTCGGTCACCGACCAAGAGGCCAGGATGGCAATCGGCATGAGAAACGTCGTGAGCAAGACCAAGAAAATACTGATGCCGTCGACGCCGACAATGTATTCGATGCCGAAGCCTGGCATCCACGGGACACGTTCCACGAACTGCATCTCACCGCTCATGCCGTCGAACAGGCTGAAGACTATGACCGACCAGACGAACGCCAGCCCGCTCGCGAGCAACGCCAGTGAAAAGAGCGCCGCCGTTTGCCGGCGGGGAGTTAACATGATCATCGCCGCGCCGATCACAGGGATGGCAAGGACAATGGTCAAGTTACCGATGGCGACTCCAGGCATGGGGGTTATACTTGACCGAGACAGTAGGCGAGCAACACCAGCGCGCCGACCAAAAACGCCGCTAAATAATGCTGCACGTTGCCGGTCTGGATACCGACCCAGATCGAGCTCGCGCCGCGCGCCGCGGCGGCGACGCCGTTGACGGTTCCATCGATTATCTGCGGATCGATAAATTCGGCGAAAAACTGCGAGCACGCAGTAAACGGACGCACGAAAATAGCGTCATAGATTTCATCGACGTAGTATTTATTCAGCGACAAACGATAGAGCATGCCGCCCGCTCCGGCACTTGCGCCAACGTGTGCGCCGGTTCGTCCATACTTCACATAGGCCAAGTAGATGCCAACGCTGACGATGGCGAGCGTGATCACTGTAACCATGATTTCGGCAGTCACCGAACCCCGGTGCGCTTCTGCTCCGCCAAAGAGCGGCTGTAACCAGTGATCCCAGCGGCTACCCCAGAGATACTCCGGCGCGCCCAACCAGCCGGCAAAAATCGAACCGATCGCGAGAACGACTAACGGCAGGGTCATCACCGCCGGCGACTCATGAAGATGGGCTTTGGCATGGTCGTCAGCGCGACACTCGCCGTGAAAAACCAGGAAGAGTTGGCGGAACATGTAAAAAGCGGTCATGCCGGCGGTGACGAAGCCGACGCCCCACAGGATCAACGAGCCGTGACTGAACGCCTGCCACAGAATCAGATCCTTGGAGAAAAACCCCGCGGTGAACGGCGCGCCCGCGATCGCCAAAGTTGCAACGACGTAAGTCCAATAAGTCCGAGGCATGTGCGCTTTGAGCCCGCCCATTTTGCGCATGTCCTGTTCGCCATCCAGCGCGTGAATTACGCTGCCGGCGCCTAAGAACAGACAGGCTTTAAAAAAGGCATGGGTAAAGAGATGAAAGATCGCCGCGCTGAAAGCACCCAGCCCGACCGCCAAGAACATGTATCCAAGCTGACTCACGGTGGAATAGGCCAATACTTTTTTAATATCGTGCTGCGTCAGGGCGATGGTCGCGGCGAAAAATGCGGTCGTCGCGCCGATCCAGGCAATCAAAGACAAAGTCAGCGGCGCCAATGCAAACA
>VBKY01000132.1 GCA_005879255.1 Deltaproteobacteria bacterium | reverse complement strand
GACGGGGCTGAGGCCATCGAACTGTTAGACAATTCACGATTTGATCTTGTGCTTACCGACATTCGCATGCCCCGCCTCGACGGCGTGGCTCTTGCGATGCATATACTTTCCAGGTTACCAACCGTTCCTATCATCACGATGACGGCTTTTCCTTCCGAGGATCTTAGGCCGATTTGGGGATACGGCATTCAATGCCTGAGAAAACCGCTTTTGCTTGATGAGTTACGGTCGAATGTTCAGAGAGCGCTTTCGTAGGGGAGTGCGGTGAGGGTCAAAACCAGGGGTCACCCATTAGCAGGCTGGTCAAGAAGCACAGACGTTTCCTGTGAAAAGAATTTTCTTCTTTCCCTTTTTCCCTTCTCGAACAATAACAATAGAAGAAGAATCAAAAAACAGGCAATTTTAGCAGGAACTGTAATCGTCATATCCGCGAACCGCCATTTCTTGCCGTATCATACACACCGAGAGGCGCAAGGACCGAGTTACTTCCAGAAAATATCCTTAAAGATCTTATTCGCTTCATTTCCGTGCACGGCAATCTCCGCGGGCGTATACACTACATTGAGGCCCTTCAGCGCCTCGCTTATCCTGCCCTTAATTCCCGGATGCGGCAGCAGTTTGCCGGAGACATCATAGTACGCTTGTCCCCCTTCGAGGGAAGTAAACCAATCGGCAAAAAGCATGGCAGCATTCGGATGGGGAGCGTGCTCGGCAATAAAAAACGGATTCCCTATCGCTAAGACAGGGTTAGTCCTCACCCATTCTAACGGCGCCCCTTTTTCCTGGTAGTCCATAATTCTGTTCAGGTTAAGCTCCATATCGATCTTGGACGCTCCGGCAGCGAGCATCTCGATCCGCGCCGTTCCTCCCTCCCCCAATACAAGATTGTTACGCGAGAGCCTCTTTAGATAACTGATCATCTTCTCTTTTCCCCAAGCTGCCCAGAGCTGGAGCGACCACTCACCGCCATCCTTGGTCATCGATATCGCGCCCTTCCATTTCGGGTCCAGAACATGCTCCCAAGTCTTTGGCGCATCAGCGGCTGAAACCAAGGTAGTGTTATAACCGATCATTGTGGGAATAATATTGCGGTAAACCCAGTACCCGTCAGGGTCCTTGTGGGCAGGAGACCATCCCTTTGTGTTGTGCCATTCATATCTCTTCATCAGCCCAGTCTTCTTGAGTTCCTGCAGATACTCCATGTCGGTTACCGACACATCGACGTTATGGGCTCCGGCTCTCGCTTCGGACAGGGTCTTCTGGTGCAGAGCACCGGCCGCCGCTCTCCACCATTCGGTCTTGATAAAGGGATACCTCTGGCGAAATTTTGCCAAGAAGGACTCGACTTCTTTTGCGTTGCCTGCGCCCCAGTAAACCAGTTTTCCCTCCTTCTTTGCTCCTTCAATGAGGCTTAGCTCCCTTGGCGTCTTCGTCTCCTGTGAAGAAGTCACATTGGGCAACACCAGAAGCACCAAAATAGCGGCTATTTTGGACCGCAAAAAATTCGTCATCTCTCCATCCTTCCTCGCAACAGGAACGTCTGCACTCATGCGCCGGACTCAGTCCGTTATGTGAGAACCACCACCTCGTCTCCTTTAACCTTGAACTCCGTCCCCAGTTCGCGGCTCCACTTGGCCGCGAACTCCACCACATCCTCAAATTGAGGGTCTTGCGAGTTGAGAAGACGAGGACCGCCCCGTTTTGCCGAGTCACACAATCCGGGTATGAAGGAGACTTCCTCGATCTTTCCCCCCCGGATAAGGCAACGCGCCATGATCGAGTAGTTCGCTTTGTTCGGCTTTGGACCGCGATTCCCCTCGCCTCGCGACGTCATTCCGTAGTGGGGTCGCTGCGACCTCTTAAAAACGCCCTCTGGCCGTAAGGCCACATTGGGACTTTCCTGAGCGAAGTCGCCAACGCTGTGGAAGACGACCTTGCCTTTGTAGACCTCAATACCCTTGACGGAGTGGGGATGGGCGCCAAGAATGAGATCAGCGCCCGCATCGATGGCCCGATGGCCGAGTGTAAATTCGTAGTCTGCCAGCATTCCCGGGACGATATGGATCCCCCAGTGCATGACCACCACAACGACATCGGCCACTGCCTTGGCTTGCCTGATGTCCTCCTCCATGGCTCGGACTTCGTCCTCGTGCGGTATCGTGATGATCTTCGGCGGTGTTCCGGGTTGGAATTCCTGGGACTGATAAAACGTATCAACGTGAATCGGCGCGCAACCCGCCTTGTTCTCCCGAGCCTCATACTCTTCGGGGAGGACCGAGTTGTAGTTCAGGAATGCCACCTTATTGCCGTTTTTAGCGATTATCGCGGGCTTGCGCGCTTCTTGAAGATTCTTACCGGCGCCAATGACCTCCATGCCGTTTGCTCGCAGTACATCTATAGTCTCGATCAACGATTCCGGACCGTAGTCAAAGCAGTGGTTGTTGGCGAGGGCGATGAGGTTGAACCCTCCGTGAACGAGAATTTTCACGTTGTCCGGGTGCGTGCGTCCGTACCACGTAGTGGGACCCGCCCGGTACTGCAGAGAGCCCTTGGTGGAGAGGGTGCGAGCCAGTTGACACAGGAGCACATCCGCCTCCTTGAGTTTGTCGACCACTTCCTCGAAAACTGAGTCAGCCGGTTCGTTGTACTCCGTCACCCGCGTTGGGCTGATGTCTCCCACGGCATAGATCAACATGGATCCCTGACTTTCGCTCATGACTTAAAATCCTCCTTTGGTGTGCAATCCCTTTCCTCACAAAAAGGGCCTTAGTCCATCCGTGTCACTGGACTCGCGCCAGCTCGCCCAGTCGACGAACGTCATCGACATCCTCGAGGCGGGCGATCACATTCACGATCTCCTCGTATGTTTTCGGGTCGAGCACTTTTCCGGCAACGAATCGGAATTTGTCGATAATCTCGTCGCTGGTCATAGGGTTCTCAAGCATGCCCTTGGAATGGCTCACCGCCGCATATCGTTCTGCGCCATCGCGCAACCGGACGGTCAGCTTTATCTCGCCATGGCCGCCAGCGTTGCGGGCATCTCTGTCGATGTCCTCGTCGAGCCGGCATTCGATTTTGTCGATAAGCGCCAACACTTCCCGGTTGTTTAGTGTGTCTTCGGTCCAGATCGATGGGTCGCGCAGGTCGTGGTGGAACGCCAGCGCGAGAATGAATGGCAGGCTTCGCTGCGCCGACGAGATCGATTCGGGGCGTGTGACCGCGCGGTCTTCCAAAAGCCGTAGCGAACACGCCACCGTGATCTTTTCAACTTGCTCGGCGGTAATGTCGTATTGTCTCTTGATTCGCTCCACGGCTTCAATTCCGATATGAGCACCGCCCCAAGTGGCATAGGGCTTCACCTCTCGGCCGAGGATAGCGTACGCATGGCCTGGACCTGGATTGCGCGTCAACTCTTCAGGAAACACGCCTTGTTCCCCAGCGTACGCATGGCAATAGCCGTGTCGTCCCTCCAACACACTCCAGGGTCCGGTAAATCCTTGCTGTCCCAACAGCGCAGCCAAAACTCCGGCATGAGCCGGGCCGCCACCGGTGAGCCGTTTGACCATCGTGTGCGCGGAGTCGCCAGAATATTCGGAGATACCTGAAGCCAAGGAACCGGCTACGCCGAAGGCATTGAGGGTTTGTTCTTTGTCCATACCGAGCGCCTTGGATGCGGCAGCAACAGCCCCCCAGATACCCTTGTGCTGGGCTGAATTGACACCTTTGCGTTGCCGGGGAACCGCCATTCCAACACGGATGGACGTCTCATAACCCGCAACGACGGCAACGAGCAAAGTCTTTCCGTCGCAGCCGACCATTTCTGCCGCTGCTAGAGCCGCAGGTATTACGTGCGAACCAGGATGGAGCCGGGCGCTGGGTTTCCTGTCATCCAACTCCATTCCATGGGCAGCTGTGCCGTTGGCGAGAGCAGCTAACGGCGCCGTTGTCTTGTGAGATCCGCCCCAGATAACACATTTTCCTTCTCCGCCTACGTCTATGGCTACCTGCGCTGCCTTCTTCGCCCACGGCGTCTGGCTGGCGTACAGCCCAGCGCCCAAAGTATCCAAGAGGCATAGCTTGGCTGTCTCAACAACTTCAGGAGGTAGAGCCTGAAACTGAAGGTCGATGAGGAATTCAACAAGGACGAAAGTTTCGCCGTAGTGAGACGGCATCTGGCATCCTTCGGTAGAATTGACACTTCCTACGCCGGCGCAATCACCGGTCATAGTGTCAATCCGGCAAGGCAGTCAGCTAGTTGTAAATGCTGTTGGACAAACGAACCGGCTGCGCGGTTTTTGCAGCCTTACTTGTGGGCTTTTTTTGACACGATTCTCCACATAGTGTGGCACGGGCCGCCTTATCTGATTATGTCGAACATGCATGAACACGTAGATGCTCCGGAACACAGCGCCGACAATAACACCACCAATCTGGCGTTTTTGTCAAGCACTGTTCGGGCAAGACCGATGCCTCCGCCAACGGCCATTTTGACTAAACGCATTGATCCGGGTCGGACCTATGCAAGATCTTGATTCCCAGTATAAGTTTGCAAAATAGGCATCGTTTGAAAATAGGCAACAGGCAGTAGGCGAGAGCAACTGTCTTAAAAGTCAAGTGGTCTGAAGAATATTTTCAGACCAGCGAGTTCTATGTTTGATCATCGCATTGAGAATCGTCAGTTGCTTTCGCATGCAGGCGACCAGGGCAACCTTTGGAGCTTTGCCTGCGTTACGCAGCCGTTTGTAGAAAGCTCGGATCCCCGCATTACGTCTGCTGGCAACCAAGGCAGCCATGTAGAGCGCTGCCCGTACGTTGGCTCTGCCACCCCAGATAGTTCGACGACCTCTCAAGGTACCACTATCCCTTTTGTTGACAGTTGCTTTCTTAAGGCATGAGGCGCGAGGCGCGAGCTTGGAAAGGAGAAAGGCAAAGGATAAAGATAAAAAAGGCGTGAGGCTTTTAATACCGATGCCCGTTCCAGTGGTTCGACTAAGCTCACCATGAGCGGAATTTCAACCGCTGCGTTCCGTTCGAGACGTTGAAGAGAGTCAAGACTCAATGCGGAAGCCTTCACGCTTCGAAAGTTCAGCAATGGCGTGATGCCCAATCATTTTCATTTTGTTCTAGAGCCGGCGCATGAAAACGCGTTGAGTCAATTCATGCAGTGGCTACTGACGAGTCATGTGCGTCATTATCACAAACATTATGGTAGCAGCGGGCATATCTGGCAGGGGCCGCTTTAAGAGCTTTCCGGTTCAACGCGATGAACATCTGATCACTGTGTTACGTTACGTTTTACAGAATCCGGTGCGGCCGGGTTGTCGAGCACAGCGCGAGAGTGGTCATGGTCGAGTCTGCGAAGGCCACAGCTGGCCGATCCGGGTCCCGTGGATGACGAGCGGCACTCCAGTAGTATTTTCGCTGATTGAGGTCATCGGCCTTTACGGTGAAAACAAAAGGAGCAACTTATGGCATCGGGTTCATGGTCGTTTGCCGCTTTGATCTTTTTAGGATGGTCACTTTTTCCTTCGATTCTTTTTTCCGCCCAGCCCAACACGGCAATCGGGGCCGCGAAGAACGAAGCCGAGGCTAACGGCTTTATATTCGATGCCAGCCATGACGAGATTGTCGCAAAGGCACGAAAAGAGGGCCAGCTAAGAGTCTTGAGCAGTTTGGAATCCTTAAAAGAGATGAGACAGGCTTTTGTCCAGAAGTACCCCTTCATAGACGTTCGCGTGCAAGAAACCAGCGGCACTGATACCCACCAACGGTTCGCACGCGAACTTAAGGCGGGCACGGTAAAGGAATGGGATGTAATCAATGCGTCTTCGGATTTCTATAGTGAGTTCACGCCCTTCATCAAAAGATTCGACGTTCTTGGGATGGCTAAGAACGGCATTCTGGGAATACCCGTTGGCATGATAGATCCGAACAATCGAAAAGTGGTTGCCGTCACGTCACAATTTGCCGTGGTTGCGTATAACAAAACCCTCATTTCCGCCGAGAAAGTACCAAACAAGTGGGATGATTTCCTAAACCCGGAATTCAAAGGGCGGAAATTCGTGGTGGACCTGCGGCCCCACCCATACACGGCCATGGTTCCGTTAATGGGTCTTGATTGGGTGCTTCAATACTGCCGGAAGCTAGCTGCACAGGATCCAGTTTGGTTTAGAGGGCAAGCCAGAGTGCTCCCGTCCATCGCAAACGGGGAGTACATGCTGCATGCGGGGATCAATTACCACTTTACCCTCAGCGCAATGAAAAAAGATCCGACGGGTAATCTTCAGTTCAGAATCGTTGAGCCCGTCCCGCTAAGTCTCGTCGACACCGAAGGCGTATTTACTAACGCGCCGCATCCTTATGCCGCCCTCCTGTGGCTAGAGTTCGAAGCCAGTCCGCAAGGGCAAGAAATCATCGATAAGGTTGTGCCGCTTAAATCTTCGGTTTATTCACCTGATTCGGCCGTGGCGAAAGCGCTCCGCGGGAAAAAGACATCGGTCCTTAATTGGGATCACTTCAGTATGAAAGAGAAATGGGCGGGCCAAGTGATAGAAGCGTTTGGTTTTCCCAAGGCCAGCCAGTGATTTGATCCGGTTAAAACCAGCCCGCCCGTCTTTACGTCGTCAGATACCCGCGTGAACGATAGTAACGCTCGGCTCCAGGATGTAGCGGCGCTCCGGTGTCCTGGCAAACGCGAAATGGATTGTAAAGGAACGGAATATATCGCTCGGCGAAATATTGATTATGCTCATCGAGGCTCTTCGCAGTAGCGAATGCCAGCTCGTCGTCCAGATGTATTGAGCTGTATATAACGAAGTGCGGGAAATAAAGCGTGGGAATATCTTCCTCGACCCCACGCATAAGCAATCGAGGCATCAGACCTCGAAGTAGGCCGTATTTTTCGGAGAGTTCAGACAGCACATTCGAGGCAATCGGCAGGAAGCGGAGATTGTTGAACATCGTGGCCTCTTGCCAACGATGACCGCCAGGGCCGAATCCTGCATAGGCTCGGTACACCATCGCGTCGACGTTACGCTCCCGAAGAGCTCTATTCCCACCGCCTTCGCCCGTAACAATCTTACCGCCCCAACGTTCGATGTCCTTCAACGAGAAACCATAAGCTTCAAATATTCTGTCCGTGATGAAACCGCCTGAGCCAATGCGGCCGCCAAATTCCGCATGCGGGGTGTAAATACGAAGCGGAAATTGCTGTTCCTTGATTTGTTCAATCGCAGTTATCCGGGTTTCATACGTAACCGCGACAGCATGCCAATTCGGATGACCTATCGACGCGATCGCCCGCAGATTCTTTATTGGCTGACCCGCGTACATCCCGACGCCACGGTATGCCCACGCAACCTCATAGCCGGCGTTCACGCCAAAGTCTGCTTTACCGCTGGCGATGAGCTCCAACCGATCTTCTCGTTTCGCCCACGAAAGCTCAACCTCTAGTCCATCATGGGCCAGCGCCTGCTTAGTGATTTCACCCAGAGTCCACCACCCTGAGTCTCGTACTAGAATCATGAAAATAAGTTTTTTCTTTGCCATCATTATTCCTTCGCCTCCGCTTACGAAAAGTGGTTTATATTAGTTGGTGTGACTAAGGGAAAATTGTTCGACCGGACTACATCCCACACTACAAATTCCGCTCAAATTCGCCAGTCATCGGCCGCTTTGCTCCGGAATA
>VBKY01000723.1:2101-3775 GCA_005879255.1 Deltaproteobacteria bacterium | reverse complement strand
CAAAGTAAAAATGTAAAAGGGAAAATTAAACAGAGGAAAGTCATGAACAGAAAAATTGTTATCTGGCTACTGACAAGCTTCTGTCTGACAAATATTCCTCTCGCCGGGGCGCAGCAGGCAAAGATACCAAAGATCGGCCGGCTCTCACCCATTTCTCTTGCTTCAGGCGGGCAGCGCTCGGGATTATTAGGGCGAGAACTCCGTGCACTCGGGTATGTCGAGGGCAAGAACATCGCTATAGAGTATCGATACGCTGATAATAAGCTCGACCGGCTCCCGGCGCTGGCTGAAGAATTGGTCGGTCTCAAGGTTGACGTGCTCGTTGCTCCCTCGACTCCCGCTGTACTAGCTCTTAAAAACGCTACCAGTACGATCCCCATCGTTTTTTTTCGCGTGTCTGATCCAGTTGCGGTTGGATTGATTAACACCCTTGCACGGCCTGGGGGGAACATCACGGGAGTCACCAACATTGCGCCGGTGTTGGCTGGCAAACGATTGGAGTTACTCAAGGAGACCATTGCCAAACTCTCCCGTGGCGCAGTGCTGTGGAATCCAAAGGATCCAGGCTCTGCGCCACAATGGAAAGAAAGCCAACTAGCGGCACGAGAACTGGGGCTGCAACTTCATTCCATGGAGGTCAGCAGCGCCGACAAATACGAGAGCGCGTTCCAAGAGGCAATTCAGGCACGTAGCGCCGCTCTTGCCGTGACGGACCACGCATTGGCCCTTTCAAATCAAAAACAGATCGCGGACCTCGCGACAAAAAACCGGCTGCCCGCGATCTACGCTCAGGGAATTCATGTCGACAGTGGTGGCTTGATGTCCTACGGAGCCGACGAGGCCGAAATCTCCAGGCGCGTCGCATCCATGATCGATAAGATTCTGAAGGGAACCATGCCGGCAGATATTCCGGTCGAGCAGCCGATGAAATTTGAGTTTGTGATCAATTTGAAAACCGCCAAGCAGATCGGCTTGACGATCCCTCCGAACGTATTGGCGCGGGCGGACAAGGTGATCAAGTGACAGTAGTGACCAGTAAGGAGTGAGCAATAAAAAACAGGGACCAAACGAATGATTAGAAGGATTGTCGTCTCCCTACTAATTATTCTTTTTCTGACAACTGTTTCTGTTGCCGATGCGCAGCAGCGCGGGAAAATCCCACACATCGGCATCTTGTCGCCGAGCGCGCCCGATCGCGCGCCGCCCGAAAACCTCGAGGCATTCCGGCAGGGGCTTCGCGACCTCGGCTATGTGGAAGGCCGGAACATCATCTTGGAATACCGGTGGGCAGAAAATCGCGAAGACCAATATCCCGCGCTTGTCGCTGAGCTGATTCGTCTCAAGGTTGACATGATTTATACAAGTTCGACCCCCGCGGCTCTCGTTGCAAAGCAGGCGACAAAGACAATTCCCATCGTTTTTCCAGTTAGCAGCGATCCCGTGAGTGTAGGGATTGTGGATAGTCTTGCCCGGCCGGGCGGAAACGCTACGGGCCTTTCCACCATGGCCTCCGACTTATGGCCAAAGCGCATGGAACTGCTGAAGGAGGCCTTCCCGAAAGTTTCGCGCCTGGCCATGATCTGGAACTCGGGCAATCCAGGCATGAAGCTTCGGGCAAGAGAGACTCTGGCCTCGGCGGCGCCGTTGGGCGTGACGGTTCAAGACCGCGGGGTG
>VBKY01000723.1:0-2072 GCA_005879255.1 Deltaproteobacteria bacterium | reverse complement strand
AATCGACCGGACGCGCTGCTTACGATGGTGGACCTGTTCACTCGTCTTCACCTTAAACGGATATTGGAATTCGCCGCAAAGAATCGCCTGCCGGCGATGTACGAAGACAGATCGTTTGTGGAAGCCGGTGGCCTTATATCGTATGGACCGTGGAACGCTGAATTGTACCGGCGCTCAGCCACATATGTCGACAAGATTCTAAAGGGCGCGAATCCGGCCGATCTCCCCGTAGAACAGCCGACAAGGTTCGAGCTGTTCATCAATTTAAAGACGGCCAAGGAGCTTGGTGTGACGATTCCACCCAACGTGCTGGCGAGGGCGGACAAGGTGATCAAATGAAGATTCGCCAAACTTTTAGTTCCCTAACACTTAAGCGCCGCTCTACTTCGCTGCTCAGGTGTGGCCGTGGTGAGCGCTAGTTATGGCGCGGTTCGCAGAAAGAAATTTCATCAAATTGTTTAAACAATAAATCGATAGGGTCGGTTGTAATTAACCTCGCAAGCGCCATATGGTGAGTTTCATTGACCACACCAACAAGGGCAGTATCGAATGGCTCACGCTAAATCCTTACGAGTAATCGGGCAGTCGCTGGAACTAGCCAAGCTTCCGGCTTTCGAGCTGGAGACGGACGGCCCGAATTATGTCGTGACGAGTGATTCCCTGACTAAAACGGGTGAATGGATTTTGCGCCACGCTCTTAGTCCTAATGATGTTTCCGATCAGAGCGCTCGCCAATCAGCAATTAACCGGACGGTGCGTTTCAGTCCAACTGATATTTCACGCCTTGATGACCAGGCACAGAAGCAAAGGCGAAATGATTCTTCTTCCGGTATACAGGCGTACAGCAGGCTCTCTCAACTTTTACGCGCTCTGGGCGATCATCTTGACCGAACCGAGGTAGGCGCCTTTCATATTTCCTGGACGTCTGATTCGGTTTCTGTCGATTTCCGGTCACTGGACGGTCAGAGTGACGCCAGAACGTTTACCGCTAAAAAACTGGAGCAATTAGGGTCGCATTTGAGATTCCGACGATCGAGCGGAACCCGATTCGATTCTAAATCGCCTGACTCTTTCAAGCAGACTAGGCAGCGGAATCGATAGGTAGCTACCGTTATCTTAGCTACGTCAGCGTCCTGACCGAACTTACCTAGGCACTTGCGATTTCCTTGAATTACAATCCAAGCGAGGCGATAACCACAACTCAAGCAGTGGCCATTCACGGCTTGAAGCGGCGTGTTGCGTCCAGACTGTGAAAGGACGAATACCTCTCACCTTCCGACGTAAATCTCACTTTTCTCTACTACCGCTACCGCCCGCGTGATACATAACGAATGATGTATACAATGAAGAAAGCGGGTGTCTTATCAATCCTGTTTGTAGTGGTACTCGTTGCTGTCGCAGTCATAGCCCAGGCGCAGCTACCGAAGAAAGTCCCGCGGATAGGTTATCTGTCACCAACCGGCGATCCTCAGACTCCCGGACATCAGGTCGAAGCATTCCGGCGGCGGCTGCGAGATCTCGGTTACACTGAGGGAAAAAATATCCTGGTTGAGTATCGCTACGTTGAGGGAATCTCGGACCGTACCCCCAGCATCGTAGCCGAACTCGTCCAACTCAAGGTCGATGTCCTTGTCGTTCCAACTCTATCATCGATCCAAGCCGCCAAGCAGGCGACCAAGACGATTCCCATTGTCATGGTGACAACTCAGGATCCAGTCGCGACTGGGCTAGTCGATAGCTTGGCGCACCCAGGCGCGAATATCACGGGGCTCACCAGACTCACAAGAGACTTAAGCGGAAAACGGCTGGAATTGCTTAGGGAGGTGGTCCCGAGGATATCGCGCGTTGGAATCCTCTGGAATTCGGATAGTCCAGGGGTGTCTGTTGGTTTTAAGGAGTACGAGTGTCCAGTTTTTTTTCAATGAGACAAAATCGAATGATGAAGTGAGTCGTTTTTGGTTGTGGGACTCTCACCGTGAGAATCCGGTTGGTGATGTTGAAAAACGGCTTCCGTATTTGCCCCAGGATCGACGATCTCGATCCGACCCTTATCTCGGTATCCCCCCTCGATA
>VBKY01000088.1 GCA_005879255.1 Deltaproteobacteria bacterium | reverse complement strand
GAAACAATTCCGCGAAACGTCCTTAAAGTATTTCATTTTATCACGACGTGCTTGGCGTGGGCTGAGAACTGATCGTTTCGACGGTACGACAAAGGAGCCGATGCATTACACAATTGGAAAGCTTGGGAGAATTATGAACGGAGAAGGCAGAAAGATGAACATGAAGACACAAATCATCGCACTCCTGGCGCTGTTTCTCAGCGTCTCTTTCGCCTCCGCCGAAGAGAAAATCATCATCGGCGGTTCCGGTAGCTTGAACGAGGAGGTTGTCGATCTTGCCAAGCTATATATGGCGAAGAATCCCGGCGACAACGTGGAGGTTCGACCGGAATCGATGAGCACCGAAGGCGGTCTCGAAGGAGTCCGCGCCGGCCGTTTCCATATCGGTCTAATTTCACGCCCGCTCCATTCGAACGAGAAGGGAAAACTGGTCTATTTCCCGGTGGCGCGCTCGATGGCCGGCGTGGTTTTTCACAAATCCATACCGATCTCCAATCTGAGCGACGGCCAAATCTGCGATATTTTCGGCGGCAAAATCAAATCGTGGAAAGAGGTCGGCGGTAACGAGGCGAAGATCGTGGTTCTCACCCGCAAGCGTGACGACAACAACACGGAAGCGTTTCGCAACAAGATGGCGTGTTTCAAAGACCTGGTCATCACCAGCGACGCGATCCCGCTATTGCGGGGGAATGAGGTCTTGGATGCCCTCGAAAAACGACCCGGCACGATTGGAATTACCAACTTGGGGTCCAATTTTAGAGACCATGAGAACATCAAAGCGGTTGCCATCAACGGCGTGAATCCGACAGCGGAAACCGCGCGCAACGAGAAATATCGGTTTTTTAGTGAGCGCGGCATAGTCACTCTTGGCGAGCCCCAAGGACTGACCAAGCGGTTTGTTGAATTCATTGCCACGGCAGACGGTCGTAAGGTCATCGGGTCCCAAGGCGCCATACCGGTCCGATAATGATGAAATGGACTTGCACCCAATGAAAAATTTCTTCGCAACACAGCTCGGCGGGGGGTGGCGCACACGGCTCACTGTTCGGTTTAGTTGCGTGACCGGCGTTACCCTATTGACCATCTCATTCCTGGCAACATTCGTCAGCGGAGAGTTCGAGCGGCGGTCTTTACTCTATAGCCTTGAGGAAGAGGCGGTTCGTCTTGCCGATCTGTTCGCGGCCAATGTGGGGAGCTCTCTGTTCACTTTCAACCGGGATAATGTCAACACTCTCGTTAGCGGCTTCAGCAGCGACCGCATGATTCGCTTTGTCGAGGTTCGAGATGCTTCTGGAAAAATCATTGCAGCAAAAGGATCGACCGATGGCGGCGGTAAGACGGTTACGGCAACGCGCAATGTAAAGTACGGCCCGGAGCCGGTCGGAACGATTAAATTGTCTTTGTCCACCGAATCCGTCGACGAAGCCCTGAGCCGGTATTGGGCACGTCTCATTATTCGCGAGGGGCTCGGCCTACTTATCCTATTCTTGGTGATCAACGCCTTGGTACGCCGCGAAGTGTCAAGACCGCTTCATCAAGTAGAGAGGGGATTGCGCGACATCGCGCATGGTGAAGGCGATCTGACTAAACGAATCGAAGATGTCTCGCACAACGAGATCGGCATGATGGCCCAGTCGTTCAACCAATTTATCGACAGATTATCCGTCATCATCGTTCAGGTGCGCGAGTCGACTAACGCTGTTTCGGCCGCCGCAACGCAAGTTTCATCATCGGCACAAGAATTATCGCAGGGAACCAGCGAGCAAGCAGCCTCGGTACAAGAAACCAGCTCCAGCCTGGAACAAATGCATGCCTCGATCACGCAAAACGCTGAAAACTCCCGTCAGATGGAACAAATGGCTGGAAAAGGCGTCCGAGACGTGGAGGAATCCGGCAAAGCTGTCGCCGAATCCGTCGATGCCATGAAAACCATCGCGCAGAAAATCTCTATCATCGAGGAGATCGCCTACCAGACCAACCTGCTCGCACTCAATGCCGCTATTGAGGCCGCTCGAGCAGGTGAACACGGCAAAGGGTTTGCGGTCGTCGCTAGCGAAGTTAGAAAACTCGCGGAACGCAGCCAAACTGCGGCTCAAGAAATAAGCTCGTTGACGGCGACCAGTGTGTGCGTCGCCGAACGCTCCGGTGAACTTTTAAAGGACTTAGTTCCCGCGATTCGAAAGACATCGGAGCTCGTCCAGGAAGTGGCGACCGCTTCGAGAGAACAAGCGGCTGGTGTGGCTCAGGTCAATCGCGCGATGACTCAAGTCGACCAAGTCACGCAAAGAAATGCATCCGCTGCCGAAGAACTCTCCAGTACTGCGGAAGAAATGTCTTCCCAGGCCGATAGCCTCCAACGTCTGATGGCTCTCTTCCGCGTGAGCGCAGTAAACGAAGCACGAAAATCAGCCACTCCGTCAAGGGCCCGAGAATCACTACACCAGGGCCGTCCGATAACGAATTTAGCATTTGCCGAGCAGGTAAATCAGCGCGCGATGAAAGCCAACGGTCCCGTCGGCCCAACCGCACATGAAGATCAGGAATTTACGCGTTTCTAATCCCTGCAGGAGTCAAACTCACCTGTGTTGATGCGCCTATGAAAGCCATTTCCGATCGGGAGTTTAGTCTATATCGAAAGTTGATCTACGGTAAGGCTGGAATTTGCTTGAGCCCAACTAAGAAAGCTTTCTTGGAAGCGCGGCTTACCCGCCGCGTACGAGAATTAGGCATGGATTCCTTTCATGCCTATTATCAGTACGTGACCCAGGATCAAAATGGGAACGAGCTGGCCCAGCTCCTTGATCGAATTTCTACCAATGAAACGCATTTCTTTCGTGAACCGCGACAATTTGAGTTTCTCGAACAACAGATCTTCCCGGATTGGCAGGCACAGGGCGATAGCGGGTTGCGGCCAAGGCGCATCCGAGTCTGGAGCGCCGGCTGCTCGACCGGCGAAGAGCCCTATTCATTGGCGATGATCCTCCTGGATCATTTTCCACGGGCCTCGGGGTGGGAGATCGAGATCATTGCAACCGACCTATCGTCACGAGCACTCAAATCGGCACAAAAGGCCGTTTGGTCCATCGCCAAAGCGAAAGAAATTCCCCAAAGCTATCTTAAGCGCTTCATGCTCAAGGGCACCGGTTCACAGCAAGCCTACATGAAGGCCGGGGCGGAGATCCAAGCAATCATTCGCTTCCAGCAACTCAACTTGAACGACGATCATTACACTGTACCCGAGCCTTTCGATCTGATTTTTTGCCGCAACGTTCTTATCTATTTTGATGCAGTATCGCGTGCACGAGTAGTTTATCGCCTGGTTAACTGTCTTGCGCCCGGGGGCTTCCTTCTGGTCGGCCACGCCGAGAGTTTGAATGGCGTGAGCGATCGCTTACGGCACGTCAGGCCGACGATCTATGTCCAAGGTTCCTCGAAATCTTTCGCATCAAACCGCGCGCCCGGCCAGGCTGGAGAGACGAGCACAATCCCATGTCCGTGATGGATCGCCAACCCTTGCGCGTTCTTATCGTCGATGATTCCGCAGTGGTACGCGAAGTGATGACTGCCGTGCTGTCTCAAGAGCCTGGCATGAGCGTCGCCGTTGCTGCGGACCCGTTTATCGCCATGGGCAAAATCAAGCAGCAACGCCCTGATGTTATCGTTCTCGATCTGGAAATGCCGCGGATGGACGGGCTTACCTTTCTGCAGAAGATTGTCCGGGAAGATCCCATTCCCGTGGTGATTTGCTCCGCTCTCACGGGCCCCGGAACCGCGATCGGCCTTCAGGCGCTTGAAGAAGGCGCCGTCGAAGTGGTTACCAAGCCGCGCTTAGCCGTTCGAGAATTCCTCCACGAATCGGCAGTTATTCTAATCGACGCCGTACGCGCGGCCGCGCGCGCACACGCGAAGCCCCGTCGAACGTTTGAACTGTCTCCTTCACCGAGGCTGACGGCGGATGCCGTGCTTCCGCCCCATCCCAGAAGCCCCGTCGGTGTCACGACCGAAACCGTAGTCGCCATGGGCGCGTCCACCGGTGGAACCGAAGCCCTACGCATTATTTTCGAGGCGATGCCTTCCGACGCCCCGGGAATGGTGGTTGTCCAACATATGCCCGAAGGCTTCACTGCAGCCTTTGCACAACGGCTGAACCGTACCTCCGGAATCGAAGTTAAGGAAGCAGCTGACGGCGACCGGATTGTCACCGGGCGAGCGCTCATCGCACCCGGCAACCGTCATTCAATCGTGCGCC
The DNA here is from genome assembly GCA_005879255.1 of Deltaproteobacteria bacterium. The sequence continues at coordinate 53,356 of VBKY01000088.1, read as the reverse complement.
GTGAAGGCACCCAATATGAAGTTGGAGTAATTGACGGCCCGCTGGTGTCGCGGCATCGGCCGAGTGTCGATGTGCTGTTTCGTTCCGTCGCGCAAAGCGCTGGTCCTAACGCCATCGGCGTGATTCTAACCGGCATGGGTAACGACGGTGCCGACGGACTGCTGGAGCTCAAGAAGGCTGGCGCATTCACTATAGCTCAGGACGAATCATCGTCCGTGGTCTTCGGCATGCCTAGAGAGGCTATCGACCGGGGTGGTGTGGATAGAGTAGCGGGGCTGCCGCGGATCGCTCACGAGATCATGAATGCACAATTCCAGAAGCAACGTTGTGTCAGCGGACAAAGATAATCGGGCTGGGTGAAAACTCGCATAGGTAAAGCGTTTTCTTGATAAACTGAACTTGAGAAGGAGGATAGTGTCGTGAGCGACAGCAAAAAAGTGAGTGTTTTGGCGGTGGACGACTCTCGAGCCATGCTCGCCATGATCTCGGCCCAATTGAAAGGGAGCAGTTTTGAGATCGTGGGAACCGCCAACAGCGGACCAGAGGCCATTGAAAAATATAAACAGCTCAAACCTCAACTCGTTCTGCTCGATATCGTCATGCCGGAGGTAACCGGCATTGATACCCTTCAGCAGCTCCTGGAAACCGACACCGGTGCCTGCGTGGTCATGTTGAGTTCAGCCGGTACCGAGGACACCATACGGGATTGCTTGAAAAAGGGCGCCAAGAGCTTTTTACAAAAGCCGATCCAGAAAGACGGTATGTTAAGCACGCTGAGAATCGTCTGCCAGGGAGCCGGGGTCGAACTATGAACATAAGATTTTTTGGACAATATTTGCTGGAAAAAGGCCGCATTACTTCTCAGCAACTGCTCGATGCGCTGGAATACCAGAAGAGTATCACGCAGCCCATTGGCACGATCGCGCTTGAGCGGGGCCTGCTGACCACGGAACAGATCAAACAAATCGTCCAGCAGCAGAGAAAAACCAATCAGCGTTTTGGCGAAATCGCCGTTGTCTTGCGGTTTCTGACGCAGGCGCAGTTAGACGAACTTCTCGACAAGCAAGATACGAATCATCGAGCACGGTTAGGCGAGGCCCTGGTTTCGAAGCGGTACATCACTCTTGAAACCTTGGAGAAAGAGCTCAAGGAATACAATAAAGAATCGGAAAAATTCGCTTCCGAAGTTTCGGCTCCCTTTAGCAACATCGCCCACAAACATATCGTCGAGACTTTTACCGACCTGATGCTTATGATGTTTACACGCTTTGGAAAACAGGACATCATCATCGAGCACTGCGAGACTGGGAAGGAAAAGGTGCGGTTGTTTCGTTGGGTTATCTCGCAGAAGATCGCGGGACAGGACGTCGAATTCAATTGCTTACTCTCCGTCCCGCCGAAACTGCTGTTGCAAATGGCATCGACCATGTTGGATGAACACATCAGTACAGCGGATGAGCTGGCCTTAGATGCAACCAAGGAGTTTGTGAATATCGCCAATGGAACAGCTTGCGCCAAGCTTTCGGAAGACGGCGTCGACCTAAAACTTATGCCGCCCGAAGTTTATGAAACGACCACCACTCCGTACCCGATCAATGCAAAGGATGTGGTTTGCGTCCACCTCGCGTCCCCCGATTCAAAACTGGAAGTAGCTTTCGAGTTCTAAATTGCGATCGGAGGGCCGCATTAAGGCCTTCCGACTCCCACTCCAATAATCACAGCCCGCACAAGCCACACCACACCACAAGCTCTCGTCACATTCGCTGCGGTTCCCGCCTCGGCAATGCCGCGATCACTAGATTAAATGCGGAGCATTATAGCGGCAGCTTTTTTTCGTTGCGAGCAGTGTTCGACGGGCAGAACTCACCGACGACGCACTTTTCGCACGCCGGCCCGCGCGCGTAGCAAACCCGCCGGCCATGAAGAATCAGGCGATGAGAAAAGCTCGTCCACTCAGTCGGAGGCAAAATTCGACTGAGATCCTTCTCGATTTTCGTCGGGTCGTGTTGTCGAGTTAGGCCGAGCCGGCGCGAGAGTCGCTTACAGTGGGTGTCAACGGCGATGCCGGGAGTGTCGAAGGCATGACCAAGAATCACGTTGGCGGTTTTTCTCCCCACGCCAGCCAGACGAGTTAACTGCTCCATCGTTGCGGGCACTTTATCGTCGAATTCCTCAACCAATTGGCGCGCGCAACGTTGCAACGCCTTTGCCTTCGCGCGATAGAGACCAAGAGATCGAATCAGAGATTCGATTTCCGCAGTTGACGCGCAACTTAATGAAGCGGCATCGGGGAAACGACGGAACAGCGTCGGCGTGACCTTATTTACCGCGACATCAGTGCATTGAGCCGAGAGAATCACGGCGACTAAAAGTTCGAAGGTGTTTCGGTGAATCAGCGGACATTCGATTTCCGGATACGCTTGCGCTAGCCGCGCCGTGATGGCTCCGGCTCGAGCGACTTTTTCCTGAAGCGTTTCTCTTTTTTGATGTCGAGCTTTTGTCGACTGAGCTGATCGCGAATGCTGTAGATTAGTAGTTCCGAAGCTGGACATGAAAGGCACTCTTTCCCGCAAAAACCGCGCGCTTTCCCAACTCTTCTTCGATTCGGAGTAGCTGATTATATTTCGCCGTGCGCTCGCCGCGGCACGGCGCTCCAGTCTTAATTTGTCCCGCCTTAGTCGCTACCGCGAGATCGGCAATGGTCACGTCTTCGGTTTCACCCGACCGATGCGAGATGACGGTGGTGTAGCCCGATTCCTTGGCCAAGTTCATGGTCTGCAGTGTCTCTGTCAGACTGCCGATCTGGTTGACCTTGACGAGAATCGAGTTGGCGACTCCGGAATCGATGCCTCGCTTAAGTCGATCTCTGTTCGTGACAAACAGGTCATCTCCTACCAGCTGGATCTTTTCTCCCAACGTCTGGGTGACCATGCGCCATCCTTCCCAGTCGTCCTCTGCGAAGCCATCCTCGATGGAGATAATCGGATACTGCTGCACCCAATCTTCATACAAACGGATCATCTCATCGCGAGTCCGATTGAGTCCGTCAGATTTTTTGAAAACATACCGGCCGTCGTCGTAGAATTCACTCGAGGCAACGTCGAGGGCGAGCGCGATTTGAGACCCCGCCTTATAGCCCGACTGTTGGATCGCTTCCAGCAAGAGTTCGATGGCTTCGGCGTTGCTCTTCACTCGCGGAGCGAAGCCGCCCTCGTCACCAACGCTGGTCGACAGCGAGCGATCATGCAGGACCTTTTTCAACGTCTGAAAAACTTCCACGGCGGCACGCAACGCTTCGGCAAAGCTCCTCATGCCGTAAGGAACGATCATGAATTCCTGAACATCGACATTGTTGTCGGCGTGGGCACCCCCGTTCACAACATTGAGCATGGGTACGGGCAGTGTTTTTGCGGTGGGACCCCCGAGATAGCGATAAAGCGAAAGTCCTTGCGCCCGCGCTTGCGCATGGGCCACAGCTAATGAAACGCCAAGAATGGCATTGGCGCCCAGCTTTTCCTTGTTGGGCGAGCCATCGAGTTGCAGCATTATGTCGTCAATTACCGCCTGCTCGCGCGCTTCTTTGCCGCGCAGCCGCGGCGCGATCTTTTGGTTGACGTGCGCGACCGCGCGCGCCACGCCTTTGCCGAGAAATCGTTTGCCGCCGTCCCGCAACTCGACAGCTTCATGAACCCCGGTGGAGGCCCCGGAAGGCACCGTCGCACGTCCGATCACCCCTTTCTTTAAAGTCACCTCAACTTCCACCGTCGGTTGTCCCCGCGAATCGAGCACCTCACGCGCGTGCACCCGTTGAATTTTCATCGCCGACCTCCGAGACAAATTAACCAACAAGACAAAAGCATAAAATATGTTATATTGCTACGTGTTCTGATCATGGCGCTAAAACTACGCTTGCCTCGAAGCTGGCCCGTATACGTATTCGGCTCCCTCATTCTCTTGCTGTCGTTGGTCACCATCGTCGGCGAGCGTGGCGCGCTTCATCTATGGCGCCTTCGCGGCGAAAAAAACCGGCTCGACGCCGAGAATTACCGTCTGCAAAAGGAAAACGACGCTTTGCGCCAGCGGGTCTCGCGCATCCGCAACGATAATCATTATTTAGAAAAATTAACGCGCGAGGAGCTGAACCTGGTCAGGCCCGGGGAAGTGATCTACCGCTTTCCGAGCGCGGAGACTGGCAGCGCGCCCCGCCAGAGCGTTAACGACTCTGCTTCTCAGCCGCGCCCGTCAGGGGCACAAAAAGCACCGCGCTAAAATCTTCGACGATAAGCTTGCCCGCCGTTTTTCTGGCTCGAATCAGTCGTTGATTTTGTTCACCTTCGATCACTGGCATCACCAACCGTCCACCTTCCCGCAGTTGTCGCGAAAGCGGCTCGGGAATTTTCGCTGCCGCGGCCGTCACCAAGATCGCGTCAAACGGGCCTCGCTCCTCCCAGCCGTAAAAACCGTCGCCAATTTTGAGCCAGACATTTTTTTGGCCAAGGTCGTCAATAATTTTCCTCGCCCGCTCACTCAGCACCGGCCGAATCTCGATAGAAAACACCTCGGCCGCAAGCTGGGCGAGAACCGCAGTTTGATAACCCGAACCGGTGCCAATTTCCAACACTTTCTCGATCGATCGGAGTTCCAACAATTCTGTCATCAATGCGACAATGTAGGGCTGCGAGATGGTCTGACCTTCGCCGATGGATAACGGCCGATCGTCGTAAGCTGACGCGCGCTGCCGTTCGGGAACAAATAAGTGTCGCGGGATTGCGCCCATCGCCGCCAATACTCTTTCATCCCTGATGCCGCGACCGCGCAAATCACGGGCAACCATCACCCGCCGCTGCCGGGCAAAGGCGTCTTGGATTTCCGCCGCGCGCAGCTCTAACCGCGCGGTTTGCGTGGGAAAACCGACGAATGGGGCGAGGCAGATAGTCAAAAACAGAACGAAGCCTTTACGACTTGTCCGTAAAGACGAAATGATAGTATTCATCCATATCCATCAGCTCATTGAGTTCGGATCGATTTTTTAGACGGACTTCGATCAACCATCCTTCACTAGGGATCCTCGTTAATAATCGAAGGGTGATCGTCAAGCTGCGGATTGACGGCCAGGACGGTACCCGAAATCGGCGAGATGAACTCATGAATGGTGGATACCGATTCAATTTCGGCGAAAACCTCGCCTTCCTCGATATTGTCACCGACATCGGGAAGCTCGAAGGAGATCACCGCACCCAGCGCGCTTTGAATGTAATTCGTTAGGCCGAGATGAACGTGCTGGTCCTCTACCCCGACCCACACATGTTGTTCACTGATTTTGACTTCTTTTTCAGCCATGATTTTTTAAGTTTAATATAGGGGGTGCAAACTTACTGTCAAGAGTGTTGACAAGCTTGGCGTATTCGCAGTAGCGATGATGGCGTGAATGGCACGCGGCAAATTTCTAGAGAATGCCGCGGCGCCGAATCGGCTTGGGTAAACTGGAATTGGAAATGAAAAGCCAGGAAGCCATCGAAGCGGCGGCAGCGATTGTCGCCGGGCTTAAGAATGCGGGCGTCGATTTCGTTGCGACCTTGCCGGATGAGAAGATGGTGGAATTGATCCGCGCTGTCGAAAATGACGCCGACCTCAAACACGTCCCGCTCTGCCGCGAGGAAGAAGGTATCGGCATCTGCGCCGGAGCTTACCTGGCCGGCAAGAAGACAGCGATCATCATGCAGAATGCGGGTTTCTTAAACAGCTGCAACGCGTTGACAACCACGTCGCTACAATTTCAGATTCCAATCCTGTTGTTAATCTACTATGCCGGCGACATCGGTGACCGTGGCTTTACCACGCTCGGGGCGGTCACTGAACCGGTGATCCAGGCGATGGGCTTTCGCAGCTATGTGCTGCGCAAAAGCGACGAAATCGACGACATTTTACGCGGCGCGCAGATCTTAGCCGACGACTCCAAAAAGCCTGTGGCCGTGCTTCTCACTAAAAGTGTTCTCGGTGTGAAATGAGCCAGCGCTATGATTACTTGAAGGCCATCGCCAGCGCCGCAGACGACGCATTGGCGGTGTGCACCGGTTGGGCCGCGCGTGAGTGGTGGGCCGTGCGCCCGAGTGACGGCAACCTCAAGACCCGAACGCTCGGATTGGTTTCGTCGATCGCGGCGGGTCTCGCCATCGCTTTACCACACCGCAAGGTCATTGCCATTGATGGCGATGGCGCCTTTCTCATGAATCTTTGTGGTCTACCGACGATTGCGCTGCAGAATCCCGGCAACCTGATTCATCTGCTGTTCGATAACGAAGTATACGAAGCCTCAGGCGGCACGGCCACTGCTTCGCGCAACTCGGACGCAGTAGCGCTCGCCAAAGGCTCGGGATTTAAGCACGCCGTATGGGTCCACTCGCCGGAACAGTTTCGCTCGGAGTTCCGCCGCGCGTGGGAAGAAAATCAACTATCATTAATCGCCGTGAAAGTGGCACCCGGCCAACCGAAAGATCTCCCACCGCTGAAACTCGACGAGATCGAGAACAAGTACCGGTTCATCCGTTACTTGGAAGCACCTGAGAAAAAACGCATTTTAAATCCCGGTTTCGATTCGAAGTCGTAAACCGCCCCTGCGCAGCGCTCATGAGGTAACAACTTCCTTAGTCCAAGGTGCCTGTACGAGATTGTTTCGATTCTCTCCACATACGCGCCATTTGCGCGCGGGAAAACTTGCCATCCCGCCGCGGCAGCCCGAACCAGTTCCACTGATCCGGGAATCGGCGAATCGCCGCTTCGAGGTGGCAGGTGTAGACAGAGGTAGTTGCGAGTACACTTTCCTCGAGATTCTCGCGCTCTACCGGGGCGATGGCCTCGCCGACTGCCAAAACCAACGAATCGTCCGCCCGCCTCGTCGCGAACATTGGCAATGTGACCGCGCCCGTGCGCAGCGCCAAGGTGGCGGGGCCGCGCGGCGCCGGAGCCTTGAGTCCAAAGAAGTCGACCATGACGTCGCCGGACTTAAATTCATCGGCGATGACTAAAACGATGCGGTTGGCGCGCAACGCTTTGAGCATACCGCGCACAGCTTCGCGGCGCGGCTTAGCCGAGATGGTGTGAACGCCAATTTGGGCGCGATAATCATCGCCCACGCGAGCAAACCGCTCGTCGGGTGGCTGCTTCACGACGACGCTGAATGGATAGCCTGCGGCTGCTAGGCGCGCGCCGATCAGCGTGAAACTTCCCAAGTGAGCGCTCAGCGCCAGCACTCCCTTGCCTTTCTCGAGGGCGCGCTTGATGTGCTCTTCTCCTTCCAGCGTGACAGTCGATACGATTCGTTGTTTCGACATATGCATCACTGCAAGGGTATCGAGGATGCCACGCGCAAAGTTCAGCCAGGCGCGCCAAACCAAGGCCGCGCGGTCTTTGGCGTGGGGGATTTCTTTGGCAAGAACCAGCGTGACGTTGTCTTCCATTCTCTTTCGATAATCCCGCAACAACACGAAAGTCACACAGGCCATCAACCACGTAAACCTCAACCATAGCCGGTATGGAACATAAGGCAAAAACCCGATGGATCCACGCAGCGCATATTCGCCGATGCGGTATCTCGAAGTGTGGAGCGCCCGCCAGATCCGGGATTTCCTTCCTGCCTTTTTCCTTTTCGCCATGATTAATCTATGAATTCGTTCGCGACTTTTTTCAAGGGAAGGAAAACGCTCAAAAAAAAGCGGCGACAGGTTATCCCCACCACCGCCTTGATTGGTTTTAAACGCTCAATTCCGGTTAACGGCTGGCAACCCGCCGCAGGCGCTGTCCTGACCTGCGGGGAATCGCCACGCTTCGTTTGTGTTTTCTCCGTCGCGGGGTGAGTTGGTACACCTTGGCCTGGGTATGTTCAGCCAAGACTTTGCTCTTCCAGTCGGTCATTCCCCGTCTAAGATAGTCGGGATTGAAACTCAACGTCTCACAAACGCTATCGAAGGAAAAGATTCCCTCAGCGCCCTTTTCTTGCACCCACTCCTCGGCCTCGCGGAAAAGGGCTTTACCCTTGCCGTCCCGGGCGAGGATGTATTTCTGAAAACAGGCTATGGCGTCTTCCAAAATCGCCAGCATCAGTTTCTTCTCCGGCTCCAAATGTAGCTTGCGCCGGAATGTCTCAAGGTACTGCTCCGGCAGGAGCGTGTCCGGCTGAAACAGCGATGTCACCCGCTCTTCCATGCTAAGTCCCGTATCATAACTCATAAAAACCACCTCCCGTTGGGATGCGGCCTGTTACCGACTTGACTCGTGCGATTGTTCAATCCGGTCATGCCGCACTCGAAAGAGAAGAGGACGCCGTTAAAAATTCCTTGCAGGCCGGCCGCCGCAAATCCGCTATGGTCGTGCGGCTCAAAACCTCGGTGACGCGCTGTTGCACTTCGCTCCACACGCCAATCATCGTGCAGCGTGGAATCTGATCGCAGCCCACTTCGTGGTCCATGCAGGCATTGACCGAGATCGGCCCTTCGAGCGCTTCTATGACATCGCAAAACGAGATCGCGTCTGCCCCGCGGGCCAGCGAATAACCGCCGCAAGAACCCCGTTTCGACCTAATCAGTCCAGCGTGAATCAAATCCTGAATGATTTTCTCCAAGAATTTTTTCGGCACGCCCTGATTCTTGGCAATCTCCGTAATGGAACAGCATTTTTTGGGGTCCTGGCCGGAAAGGTAAATTACCGCTCGTAATCCATAGTCGACCCGCCGAGGAATTTGCATGAGCCCCATAATAACATTACCCCCTTACACCGATGGTGCTGGCCGCTGCTCCCCGTTCGGCTTGGGGGTGCTGTTGGCTTCCCAGCTTGCCCAATGCGGAAAGACCCAGTAACCGTTGGACGATTGTCGGGGCCTTTTGGTTCACATAACGGACTTCTTCTTCGGTATTGAATCGGCTCAAACTGAAGCGGACCGCGCCTTGAAGCCAATCGGCCGGCACTTTCATCGCCCGCAGCACATGGGAGGGCTCTGAGGATCCCGCCGTACAGGCGGAGCCGGTGGATGCGCAGATACCCTGCTGATCCAAGAGCACGAGAATCGATTCGCCTTCCAAATAGCGAAAACTTATATTCAACGTATTCGGTAGCCGATTCTGGCGCTGGCCATTCACTCGGCTATCCGGACAGGAATCGAGCAATAATGTTTCCAGCTGATCGCGCAGCTTTTTCATCTTACTGGCATCCTCCGCCAACCGGCCAAGCGCGATTTCCGCGGCCCTGCCCATACCGATAATCGCGGCAACATTCTCTGTTCCGGCGCGGCGGTTGCGCTCCTGGTGCCCGCCGATCATGAACGGTGGGAAGCTGATACCGCGGCGCACGTACAATGCGCCGACACCTTTGGGAGCGTGGAACTTGTGACCCGAAATCGTCAACAAATCGACTGGCAAATCCCTTACTTGGATCGCCAGTTTACCCGCGGCTTGTACGCCATCGACGTGAAACGGGATGCCTTTGGATCTGACGATCGCGCCGATTTCCGCGACCGGAAAAATCACTCCGGTTTCGTTGTTCGCCCACATGATCGACACCAGTGCCGTGTCGTCGGATAACGCAGCATGCAACTCTTCTAAATCGAGCGCGCCGTCGTGATCGACCCCTAACCAAGTTACGCGATAACCCTTTTTTTCTAGATGCTGACATAGACCGAGCACCGCCGGGTGCTCGACTTGCGTCGTCACGATGTGACGCTTTTCCGGCCGCGCTTCCAACATGCCGCGAATAGCTGCGTTGTCGCCTTCGGTACCGCAACTGGTGAAAACGACTTCCACTGGATCGGCGGCGCCAATGAGCTTGGCAACCTGCGCCCGTGCGTCAGCGATTCTCTGACCAACTTGGCTGCCGAAGCGGTGAATGCTCGACGGATTGCCGTAATGCTCCGTGAGAAACGGCAGCATTACTTCCGCAACCTCGGGCAGCACCCGAGTGGTCGCGTTGTTATCGAAGTAAATTTCCCCGGCCATAAATGCTTCTCGTAGGGTTAACCTCAAATGACTAAGGGCAATTTCTTCGGCGTCCGGCGCGAAAACCGACCCCTGGAACCTGAAACCTCAGCCAACACTTCCCTCCAGGCTCAAACCCAAAAGCTTTTGCGCCTCGACAGCAAATTCCATCGGTAATTCTTTGAACACCTGTCTGCAAAAACCGTTGACAATCATGTTGACCGCGTCTTCCGTCGAGATGCCGCGCTGCCGGCAGTAGAAAAGCTGATCCTCGCCAATCTTCGAAGTCGACGCCTCATGCTCGACCTGTGAAGCGTTGTTCAGGACCTCTAAATAGGGGAAAGTGTGCGCCCCACACTTGTCGCCCAACAATAACGAATCGCATTGCGAATAGTTTCGGGCGCCGCTGGCACCCTTCATGATCTTAACCAGTCCACGATAGGTGTTTTGCCCATGGCCAGCGGAAATGCCCTTGGAGATGATCGTGCTCTTGGTGTTTTTGCCCATATGAATCATCTTGGTTCCGGTATCGGCCTGCTGGTAATTATTCGTCAGCGCCACGGAGTAAAACTCGCCGACGGAATCGTCGCCCTGCAGAATGCAGCTTGGATACTTCCATGTAATCGCCGAACCCGTTTCAACCTGGGTCCAGGAAATCTTCGACCGCGCGCCGAGACACTTGCCGCGCTTGGTCACGAAATTGTAGATACCGCCCTTGCCTTCGGCATCCCCGGGATACCAATTCTGCACGGTCGAGTATTTGATCTGAGCATCTTTATGGGCAACCAGCTCCACCACTGCGGCGTGCAACTGGTTTTTGTCCCGCATCGGCGCCGTGCAACCTTCGAGGTAACTTACGGTCGCTCCTTCGTCGGCGATGATCAGGGTGCGCTCGAACTGGCCGGTTTCGGCCGCGTTGATGCGGAAGTACGTCGACAATTCCATCGGGCAGCGCACGCCCTTTGGAATGTAGCAAAAAGACCCGTCGCTAAAGACCGCCGAATTGAGCGCGGCGAAAAAGTTATCGGTGTAAGGGACTACCGAGCCGAGATACTTCTGGACCAGTTCCGGATGGTTGTGCACGGCCTCCGAAAAAGAGCAGAAGATGATGCCGAGCTCACCCAGCTTTGCTTTAAAAGTCGTCGCGACCGATACGCTGTCGAAAACGGCGTCGACGGCGACACCCGCCAGGTGTTCTTGCTCCTTGAGAGGAATTCCCAGCTTCTCGTAAGCCTCGAGTAGTTCCGGATCGATTTCCGCCAAACTCTTGGGCGCATCTGCCTTTGATTTGGGCGCCGAATAATAGCGGATCGCTTGATAATCAATGGGCGGATAATGAACCATTGCCCATTTCGGCTCGGCTTGAGATTTTTCCAGTTTGACCCAATGCCGGTACGCTCTCAGTCGCCACTCAAGCATGAATTCCGGCTCGTTTTTCTTGGCCGAAATCAGGCGAATGACATCTTCATTCAAACCCGGCGGTACGGTGTCCGCATCGATATCAGTGAAGAAGCCGTACTTGTACTCGCGCCTGGTGAGATCCTCGACCGTGTTCATTTCTGTTTTCATGATTTAAAGTTCCTAATCAAACCGTGAACGACGCGCCGCAGCCGCAGGCTTTTTTTACATTCGGATTCTGAAACACGAATCCCGATTGCATCAGCTCGTCTTTATAGTCGAGCTCCGTACCGCTCAGATAAAGCAAGCTCTTCATGTCCACCAATACCTTCGCGCCGTCTTTCTCGAAGACTTTATCGGTCGGTTTGGGAACATCGAAGTCGACCTTATACTGTAAGCCCGAGCAACCGCCCCCGACTACTTTCACTCTCAATGCCTGACCTGTCCGGCTCTCGGCAGCCATCAATTCTTTGATTCGTGCCGCGGCACGATCGGTAACATTAACTCCCGTAAACACTAATCCTCCCTCGACAATCGTCTAGGAAACTCTCTCTTGTTGTTTAAGCTCCGCCTGCTGTCGTTTTTGCGATTTGACCATCCTGGCCCTGTATAGCGGTGAAATGGCTCGCAGCCGTCGCACCTCTTCGACAACCCGTTGAACGGTATAGTCGATTTCGTCTTCGGTATTAAAACGGCCCAAACCAAAGCGAATTGAGCTGTGTGCCAGCTCATCTTCCAAGCCAATCGCTTTCAACACGTAGGACGGCTCGAGACTCGCCGAAGTACAGGCTGAACCGGTGGAGACCGCGATTTCTTTCAGCGCCATCAACAGTGACTCGCCTTCGACGTACGCAAAGCTCATATTCAAGTTGCCAGGCAGCCGCCGTAGCGGATGACCATTGATGTAAACTTCGTCTAGTTGACTCAGAATGCCGGCTTTCAGTCGCTCTCTTAGCGCGGTAAGACGCTCACCCTCCGCACTCATTTCTTTTTGCCCAAGCTCGCAACATGCGCCCAAGCCGACGATTCCAGGGACATTTAAAGTTCCCGATCTCATACCGCGCTCGTGTCCGCCACCATCGATAACAGCTGCGAGCCTAACTCGCGGCTGCGACGAACGGACGTAGAGAGCGCCAATTCCTTTAGGGCCGTACATTTTGTGAGCCGTCAACGATAGCAGATCAATACCCATATCCTTTACGTTGATCGGAATCTTGCCGATCGCTTGTGTCGCATCGGTATGAAAAAGGATACCTTTCTCTTTCGCCAAGCTACCGATCTCTTTTATCGCTTGGATTGTGCCGATCTCGTTATTCGCAGCCATGATCGAAATCAAGATTGTTTTGTCAGTCAAGGCGTCGCGTAGTCGTCTGAGATCAATAACGCCGTATGAATCCACGGGCAAATAGGTAACCTGAAATCCATGCTTCTCCAACACTTTGCAGCTGTCCAGGACCGCCTTGTGCTCGGTCACGCACGTCACAATGTGGTTGCCCTTATCGCGGTTGGCCTCGGCGACACCCTTGATCGCGAGATTGTCCGACTCCGTGGCGCCGCTGGTGAATATAATCTCCCGAGCCGATGCCGCATCGATCGACTTGGCGACCTGCTCGCGCGCGCGATCGACGGCTGCTTCAGCTTCCCAACCGAACACGTGGCTTTTGCTCGCTGCGTTGCCGAATTTATCGGCGAAGTAAGGCAGCAGGGCAGCCAACACCCGTGGATCGACGGGCGTGGTCGCGTGATTGTCGAGGTAGATTGGAATTTTCATATTCATCACTGCTGCCTTAAATTATAGCAAAATCGGGACTAAATAACCTACTAATTTGGTCTGATATTAAATTAACCAAAACTACCAGCCGAGTCAACTGCCGTCGTTAATTAATTAACACATTGATATTTAACGAGAAACTGCGATCGGCAACATGACTTAGTGAGGCACCGGCCGGGGTTCGAGGAGCGGCTTTAGATACTGGCCGGTAATCGAATGGGACATCTGCGCGATCTCTTCCGGCGTTCCCTGAGCAACCACTTCGCCGCCCCTAGCGCCGCCCTCCGGTCCCAAATCGATCACGTAATCGGCGCATTTAATAACGTCCAGGTTATGCTCCACCACCACGATCGTGTTCCCCAAATCGGTTAGACGGTTGAGCAGCTCCAAGAGTTTCTTGACATCGTCGAAATGGAGTCCCGTAGTTGGCTCATCGAGCATATACAGCGATCTTCCCGTCGATTTCCGTGCCAACTCACGGGCGAGCTTAATGCGCTGCGCTTCGCCGCCGGACAGCGTAGTCGCAGACTGACCGAGGCGCAGGTAGCCCAATCCAACCTCGCGCAAAATGCGCAGCCGATCGTATATTGGCGGCATGTTGTTGAGCAGTTCCAGGGCTTGATCTACGGTCAGGTCGAGAATGTCCGAGATGCTCAACCCTTTGTATTTGACCTGCAATGTTTCGCGATTGTAGCGCCGCCCTTTGCACACCGCACAAGTTAGGAACAATTCAGGAAGGAAGTACATTTCAACCCGGGTAATACCCTCGCCGCCACAGGCTTCACAGCGCCCACCGCTGACATTGAACGAAAATCGCTCCGCCTTGTAGCCCCGCAAACGAGCCTCAGGCAATTGAGCGAAAAGATCGCGCAGATGATCATAAACCCCTGTATAGGTGGCAGGATTGGAACGGGACGTGCGGCCGATAGGAGTTTGGTCAACACCAATCACCCGGTCGAAATTTTTCCAGCCGACAAGATCTGAGAATGCCAGGTCATTCACCCTTAGTTTCTGTAGTCGTTGCGCCACGCCGTGGTAGAGCAGTTCCATCACCAGGGTGCTCTTACCCGCACCGGAAACGCCGGTCACGCAAGTCATCGCGCCGATCGGAATCTCCACGGTAATATTTTTCAGGTTACGCGCACTGGCAGATTTAATTGTCAGGGACCTTCCTGTACCCATGTGGCGTTGGACGGCAGGCGAAATTTTTAGCGTACGGGCTAAATAGCGGCCGGTGAGGGAACGACCGTCATGAATAATTTCCGATGGCGACCCTTGTGCGACCACATGGCCGCCATGAATGCCGGCGCCCGGCCCCATGTCGATAACGTAATCCGCCGCCAAGATCGTCTCCGGGTCGTGCTCAACCACGACAACGGAATTGCCCATATTGCGCAGCTGTTTCAGAAGCGCCACCAGCTGCGCATTGTCCTTTTGGTGCAAGCCGATGCTCGGCTCATCGAGAACGTAAAGAACTCCCGCCAATCCGGACCCGATTTGCGTCGCCAGGCGCACCCGTTGCAGCTCGCCGCCCGAGAGTGTCACCGACGATCGGTCCAAGCTCAAATAGTCGAGACCCAATTGCGCCATGCAGCGGAGCCGGGAGATGATCTCGGCGACGATTTTTTGTCCAACCGTCCTTCGTTCTTCTGTGAGTTGCAGGTCGTTGAAAAAATCGATTGTTGTAACGATAGGCTTGGCGGCCACCTGGGAAATATCATGATCCCGGATCCTTACCGATCGGCTTTGCCGATTGAGCCGAGTGCCGCCGCAATCAGGACAGATTTCGGCGTCCGAGCCATTGTGGCTCCTTTTGTGCCGCTTTGAGCGGCGAAAAATGACGCCTAATCCTTTGCACGTCGCGCAGGCGCCCTGCGGGCTATTGAAAGAGAAGAGACTCGGCGTCAATTCGGGGATGGCCGTGCCACAGTTCACACAAACGAGCCTCTGACTAAACACCCTTTCTTCGGCTGAATCGGTTTCGTGCGCGCCGAGAACTCGGATCTTGATCACTTGGTCACCGTGACGCGATGCCACCTCGAGCGAATCGGCAAGTCGCTTCTCGATGCCGTCGCGCAACACCAGCCGGTCGACCACAAGATCGAGCTGGCCCACTTCGGCGCCGTCGCACTGAAGTTCATCACCCAGCTCAAACATCCGACCGTTGACCATCACTCTGGCAAACCCTTGGCGCTCTAGCTCGCGCAACCGTTCGCTCACTTCGCTCGGCCGTGCGACGGAAATGGGCGCCAAGACAAGAATGCGGGTTTGCGCCGGCAGCTCGAGCAATTGATCGACGATTTGCTCGACGGCGTAGGCTCTGACTTCGCGGCCGCATACGAAACAGGTCGGCTGTCCCACGCGAGCGAAGAGCAGGCGGAGATAGTCATAGATGTCGGTCATCGTGCCAACAGTGGAGCGAGGAGTCACCAATCCAGTGTTTTGTTGGATAGCAATGGTTGGAGAAAGCCCATTGATGGCATCGACGTCAGGCTTTTCCATCTGTTGGAGCAGCTGCCGGGCGTCGGCGGCAAGAGACTCCAGATAGCGCCGCTGCCCTTCGGCATAGAGCGTGTCGAAAGCCAGAGAGGATTTGCCCGATCCCGAGACCCCGGTTATAACAACCAACCGATCGCGCGGAATCTCCAGGTCGATATTTTTCAGGTTATGGACCCGCGCGCCTCTGATGACGATCGCCCCCGCCATCGTGAGTTTTATTCTCTCTCAAGCTCGCCGAGCTTGTTTTCGACCAGGGCGCGATACTCTTTAAGCTTTGCCTCGGACTTTGCTTCGAAGCGGAGCACCAGCGCGGGCTGGGTGTTGGAAGCGCGGATGAGTCCCCAGCCCTCAGCAAACTGCACTCGCACACCGTCGATGTCGATGACGTCGTAGTGCTGGCGAAAATATTCGGTGGCTTTTTTTGCCAGCAGAAATTTTCTGTCATCTGGACAGTCGACGCGAATCTCCGGCGTCGAGACACATTTCGGCAAGTCGGCAAGTAACGCCGATAAAGGTCTTTCCGACCGCGCGACGATCTCCACCAAGCGCAGCGATGCATAAATCGCATCGTCGTAGCCGAAATAGCGCTCCTTGAAAAACATATGACCGCTCATTTCGCCGGCGAGCAGCGCCTGGGTCTCTTTCATCTTGGCCTTGAGTAGCGAATGGCCCGCCTTCCACATAATGGGCCGACCGCCGTTTTTCGCGATATCGTCGTAGAGCCGCTGCGAACATTTTACCTCGGAAATAATGATTGAGTTCGGATTTCGCTTAAGGACATCGCGAGAAAACAATATCAGTAATTCATCTCCCCACAGAATGTTGCCCTTTTCGTCCACGGCGCCGATGCGGTCGGCGTCACCATCGTAGGCGATACCGAGGTCGGCCTTTTCTTCCTTGACCTTTTCGATCAACATCGTCAAATTTTCCGGCACGGTCGGATCGGGGTGGTGGAACGGAAAGTCGGCATCCGGCGTACAGGCGATTTCCCATACCGTACAGCCGAGCTGTTTGAAAATCGGCGGGGCCACGGGTCCGCCGACCCCGCTGCCGGCATCCACCACGACTTTCAGCGGGCGCGCCAACTGAGGCACGTCGGCGAGCAGATAGCGGTGATACGGCGCCACAATCTCGTAACGCTCTACTTTGCCGCCGGCTTTTTCGCGAAACTCGTTACGTTCCATTTGAAGGCGAATTCTTTGGATTTGCTCGCCGTGCAGCGTCTCCTTACCGAGGCAGATTTTAAAACCGTTATACTCCGACGGATTATGGCTCGCCGTCACTTGAATGCCGCCATCGACGTCAAGGTGAAACAGTGAAAAATAAAGCAAGGGTGTCGGACATACGCCGATGTCATAGACATGCAGCCCCGTCGCGACTAAGCCGGCGATAATCGACTCGGCATAAGGATCGGACGTAGCGCGACAATCGCGCCCAACTGTGACTTTCGTGCCGCCCATTTCCGCAATGGCGGTGCCATGGACCTTACCCAGCAACAGTGCAAAGTCCGCATCGAAATCCTTTTCCGCTAAACCGCGAATGTCGTACTCGCGAAACACCGCTGGGTTCATGGCTTCCTCTTTCCCGTGCTACGGCGCGCTAACCGCGCCGCCAAGAGAATCGCTTCCTTCATGCTGGTCTCGTCCGCTTTGCCGCTGCCAGCGATATCATACGCAGTACCGTGATCGACCGACGTGCGGATAAATGGCAGTCCCAAGGTCAGAGCCACGCCGCCGAAGAAATGATGCAGCTTCAGCGGAATCAGGCCCTGATCGTGATACATGCAGACCACCGCATCATAGTCGCCGCGCGCCGCATGATAAAATAAACTGTCCGCCGGAAAAGGGCCCAGCGCGGCGATGCCCTTGCGCCGCGCCGATTTTACCGCCGGGGCGATCAGATCGATCTCCTCCACGCCGAAAATTCCTGCTTCACCGCCGTGCGGATTGAGCGCCGCGACAGCGACGCGGGGCCGGGAGATGCCAAAAAAATTTTTAAGGCTGTGGTGAGTCAGCTCAACGGTGGCCTGAATGTTTTCGCGCGTGAGACTGCGCGCGATTTTGGTGAAGCGAATATGACCGGTCACGGGGACAACGCGCAGTTTCGCGCCGACTAGCATCATGCGGCATTCGGCGTTCCCGCTCAGCTCGGCGAGCAGCTCCGTGTGGCCAGGATAATCGTGGCCCGAATCGATCAAGCTGCTCTTGCTGATCGGCGCGGTCGCGATGGCGTCCGCGACTTTCGACAGCGCCAATTTCGCCGCGACACGGATATAGCTGAACGCGCTATGCCCGCCCGCCTTTGACGAAATACCGTGGCGGGATTCTCTTGGCGCCAGCGAAGAAAGCGGATAAACGACGAACGCACTCGGATGATTCAGCATAGACAATAGCGGTCGACCTTGCTGCCAACAAATCAGTCTGGGATATTTTTTTTTACCTCCGTGAGTGCGCTGCAGTACGCCCCAATCGCCCAAGATCAGCGGCCGCGCAACCTTTCTGATCACGGGATCCGCGAGTGCCTTGAGAATAACCTCTGGACCGATTCCGGCGGGATCGCCCATGGTGATGGCGATGATCGGTTTACTCGACATTGAGTCTAGGAGCTTGGCCGAAGGATAACGTGGTTGATTATCCCGCTTACGAATTTGAGACAGAGGATTTACGGCTTCTTTGACGAAAAAGGATTCAATGAATCGAGGATCGTGGAAAAAACGCCTTTCCCGGATTGACTTGGCGGCGGATTTAAAACGTCTGGAGCGTCTTCAACCGTATCGGTTGTGAAAAGAGGCACTCCGAAGACGCTGACGACGCTCTTGTCCTTGAGCGGGCTTTTGGCATCTTCGTCTTCGAATGGAGTTTCCTTGACGATGTAAGAAAACGGATTTAGATAGCTCAGAACCGAGCGTTCTTCCCGCCGAGCCGTCCTATTAGAAGTGGCCATCAACGAGTTCATCGTGCCTTCCTTCGAATCTCCCGGTTTGAACACGACGTTGGCCACCTTGATATCGACGCGATGTTTCCGTCGCAGATCGGTCTTGAGCCATTGCGCGAACCGTTCCTCTAAGATCTTTTTCGAAAGTTCTTCCTTGATTCGCGGGGCGACACTTGTCAATGGCAACACATTGTTGCCTTCGCGGCCTTCCAGCTTGACGATGTGTACACCCATGATGGTGCGGAATGGTTCACTCACCTGACCGACCGCTAATTTTTGAAACGCAACCTCTTCGATTCCCAAAATCAGTGTGCCTCTCTTAACCCAACCAATTTCGCCGCCCTCAGTGCGGCCTGCGCCTTCGGAATACTCGCGAGCCAGCTCGGCGAAATCCTCGCCGGCCTCGATTCGTTCGTACAATTCCTTGCCCTTCTCCATCACGCTCTGGACGCGCTCTGGCGGTGCGTCTTCCGCGAGCGGCAGCAAAATATGACGAATGCGGGCCCGCTCATTGCCGCGATAATTCTTTGAGTTGAGTTTGTAATAACGCTCAACGTCCTCGTCAGTAATGGTGACCTTTCGCCGTACCTGGCGATCGATAATTTCGCTCTTCTCCATCTCCAACTTCACCGATGCCCGGTAGGCGGCGAGGGTCACTCCTTCTCTGCCCAGCGCGACCTTGAGATCCTCATCCGACAAACGGTTGTTCTTCTTGACCTGCTCGATGTACCGGGTGACGTCGTCATCGGTAATGACGATGCCGGCGTCGCGCACTTCAGCCTCCAGGAGTTTGTCAGTAATAAACTGCTCCAAAACTTCGCGATCGTTGGCATTGATCTGATTGAGGTCGCCGCTAGGAAAACCACGGCCCATTTTGCTCTTTGCGTAACCATTCACATCCGACAAAGTGTAGGGCTCGCCGTTGACAATGGCGATTAACTGTTCAATGACCGCAGCAGCAACTCCGTGGGGAAAAACGAGCAGAAAAAACAGCAGGAGGCTTTTATTCATGACTTGCCTCAACATATACCTCGCAGCTTGTCGTAATGGACAAAGACTCTAGATAGCTACCATACTTAATTTTAAAAGCCAAATCCCCGCGGCATCTTGATCTCGCCGAACGCCCCTTAGGCCCGCTCGGCTAATCACCCCTCTCAGAGATCTGAGAGCGTTGGAATGCCGCCGTGGCGCTTCGAATCATGGTCTTTTCTTCACCCACACGCCAACGTTCAAGTGCTCCATCCCCCCGTCTTCACCCATGCGCCGGTTCGAAAAAATCCTTTTGTTGCACCGCCGTCTCACCGATGGAATGCAGCAGTTCCGCAACTTCGTCCATCACTGCCGGCCATTGGCGGTGCTTTGGTGAAAACGACAAGCGGCCGTCAGGCGCAAGGCGGAAGCGATTTTTTTGCTTGTGAATCAGTTCGAGGAGTTTCTCGACTTTGACCGGCGATTCGGGATGGAAGAGTAAAAAGACTCTGCCATCGGACGCACTGATCTGCTGCACCAGGAATTCTTTTAATACACGCCGCAGGTTCATCAGGAGAAACAGATTATCGACGACCGAAATATAGGGACCAAAACGATCTTTAATTTCTCCCTTCAATTCCTCGAGGTCTACCGGACTGCGCAGGCTCGCCAAACGCTTGTAAAAATACAGGCGCTGGTTGACGTCGGGGATATACGTCTCCGGAAAATAAGCCGGAATGCCAAGACGGATCTCCGGTTCCACTTCCGGCGCCACTTCTTCGCCTTTCAGTTCCTTCACCGCCTTTTCCATCATTTCGGTGTAAAGCTCGAAGCCCACCGCGGTAATCTGTCCGGACTGCTGTTCGCCAAGCAAATTGCCGGCGCCACGGATTTCTAAATCGTGCAGCGCGAGTTTGAAGCCACCACCCAGTCCGTCGATTTCCTGCAGGGCGCGCAATCTCTTTCCCGCGTCGGGCGTGATCGCTTGCTCGCCGGGAATTAACAGGTATGCGTAGGCATGGCGATGCGATCGTCCGACGCGACCGCGGAGCTGATAGAGTTGCGCTAGACCGAACTTGTCGGCGCGATTGATGATGATCGTGTTGGCATTGGGAAAATCTAGTCCGGACTCTATAATGGCTGAGCAGACCAAGACCTGAGTCTTGTTCTCGAAAAAATCGAGCATGACCTTTTCCAGCTCTTTTGGCCGCATCTGCCCATGCGCCATCGCCATTTTCGCTTCCGGAACCAGATCCGCGAGCCTTTGCGCCAAGCGGTCGATGGTCTCAACGCGGTTGTGCAGAAAGAAGACTTGCCCACCGCGCTCCAGCTCGCGCAGTACCGCGTCGCGAATCAGGTTTTCGTTATACCGGGTCACATAGGTCTGAATCGCCAGACGGTCGACCGGCGGCGTCTCGATGATGCTCAAGTCACGGATTCCCACAAGCGACATGTGCAACGTGCGCGGAATCGGCGTCGCCGTGAGGCTTAAGACATCGACCAACTGCCGGAGTTTTTTAAAGCGCTCCTTATGCACGACTCCGAAGCGGTGTTCTTCGTCAATGATGACGAGACCGAGATCCCTGAATTCCACGTCCTTCTGCAGCAGGCGGTGTGTGCCGATAATGATATCCACGTTCCCTTTAGCCGTGTCTTGCAGCACGTGAGTGACTTCTTTCGCAGTCAGAAAGCGGCTCACCATCTCGACGCGCACCGGATGATTGCGGAAGCGATGGCGAAAAGTTTGTAGATGCTGCTGCGCCAGAATGGTCGTGGGCGCCAGCAAAGCGACTTGTTTGCCGCCTTCGACGGCGAGAAACGCCGCTCGCATGGCTACTTCAGTCTTGCCAAAGCCAACGTCGCCGCAGATCAAGCGATCCATCGGTTTCTTGCTATGCATGCCCGCAAGGGTTTCATCGATGGCGCGCTGCTGATCGGGTGTTTCTTCGTATTCGAAAGCGGCTTCGAATTCTTTGTACATAGCATCCGGTGGCGCAAAGGCGGTGCCGGCGCGCGCCTCGCGCACCGCGTATAGCTGCACAAGCTCCTCGGCCATGGCGAAGATCGATTTGCGTGCCTTCGCCTTAACTTTCTCCCACGCCGTGCCGCCGAGCCGGTCCAGGGATGGTTGCGCACCGTCGCCGCCGATATACTTCTGCACCATATTGATGCGATCGACGGGCAAGTAGAGGCGATCGCCGGCTTCATACTCCAGGTGCAAAAACTCGCCTTCGACGTCGGCAACTTTGAGAAACCTGAGACCACGATAGACGCCAATTCCATGATCCAGATGAACGACATAATCGTCCTGCTTGAGCTCGCTGAGACTGGTAAGGAAATGGCTCGGATAATTTTTCGTCGAGGTCGTCGGCTGACGCTTTCTCGTCCCGAAGATCTCGTCAAAAGTGATGAGAACGAGATGCGCTTCCGGCAATCGGAAGCCTTGGGTGAGATGGCCGCAGACGATTCCCCGAGTAAATTCCGCCCGCCCGAGGGCTGCCGGCGCTGGCTCTTCGGTCAAGGTGAATTGAATATCGTAATTGCTCAAAAGCTCCCGGAGCCGCGCTGCGTCGCCCTTGGTCGGGGCAACGAAGATGATCTTTTCCGTTTCCCAGGTCTTAAATTGCTCGACCAACGGCTTGAGCGAGGCCTCTTTGCCGTGCAGAGCGGTTTCCTGGCGAGCGTCGGTGGTCAGATAAGTTTCGGCGGTGAGTGTCATTTCCCGCGCTCGCTCCGAAGCGGCCATGATCACGAGGGACTCACAGTGGACTTGGGGAAACACGTGTAACGCCTCGCGCCATTCGTGCTCATTCAGATACTCCGCCTCTACCCGCGCCACCAACCGATGATCTTCCTTGCTGCGCTCGTTGCGGTCCCACGCAAGCTGACTGAAGCGTCCGGCTTCCGCTTCGATACGATCCGCGCCATCCAACCAAATCAACGTTTCCGCCGGCAGATAAGAAAATACCGGCACGAGTTGGGAGAAAAAGTACGGAGCCAAAAATTCGATTCCCGGAAACGGAATCCCCGCGCGCATGGATTCGAGCAGGCTATTTTTTTCCCGTCGATCGACTTCCAACTCCACCGCCCGCTGATCCAATCGGCGCAAGGCTTCTTCTAGTCCGGCTCGTTTTAGTGAGAATTCCTTCATTGGCAGGATCAACATTTCGTCCTGGAGTTGCTCGGTTCGCTGTGTCGCGGGATTGAATTCGCGCATCGACTCCAAGCGGTCGCCGTCGAATTCGAGACGGAGTGGTCGACGATAACCCGGTGAGAACAGATCCACGATCCCGCCGCGCGCGCTAAAATCACCGCGCTCCTCGACCAGCGGAACGTTTTGATAACCCCATTGAACCAAGTGCTCGAGGATTGATTCGCGCGATACATCTTGGCCCGCGACCAGATAAAGATACGATTGCTTGAGCGCCTCCTTGGGAATCACCCGCTGCATCAATGCGGCCGGAGTTGCGATGAGGATCGGTGTCGAATCTTCGACAAGCTTGTAAAGTCCCTCCAAACGCCCGGCGATATTGTCCGGATGCGGCGACAGATTTTCAAACGGCAGCACTTCCCATGATGGAAAGAGATGTAGGCGTTTGCCTAGCGGCGCCAACCCTCTGTCTTCGCTGAGAAAAAAAGCCAGGTCGTCGAACAGGTTCTCGGCATCGCGCGCACTGGCGGCGACGACCAGAATCGGCCTGCGTGCCCTCGCAGCCACCAAGGCAAGCACATAGGCACGCGCGCCGCCTTGCAGCCCCTGAATGCGTTTAGCGCCTGTCCAAGTGCCGCTGAGGAAGTGCTCGAGTCGATCCGTGAGCGGGATATCGATCATCGGAAAAAGCTGAATCGTTGGATCTGTATTTTCGGAATGCTAATAGCCGAAGGTTTAGCCTCGGCATGCTCCGCCGCCTTGGCCCACTCCTCGGCGGCCTGGCAAAGGTCTTTCACGCGGACCTGCAAAAACGCCGGCTGATAATTTTCGAAGCGAATCAACGCTTGATAAATCATTCGCACCGCCCCTTTGACTTCGCCGAAGTCGCAAAACATCCGAAACGCCGCGGCCAGCTGAATCAGCCCTTCAAGAAACGGCTTGCTGCCTTCATCGGTTTCCAAATAGAGTCCTTCCAAAACTTCATGACAATCGAAAAATCGGCCCTGGTTAAATAAACTTATGCCCTCTCGCAACCGAGTATCCATAAATTCACGCTGAAAATTAGGCTACCAGCTTCCTAAAAATCGCTCAAGGTTAGAGATGATCGTCAGATCTTCGGGTGAACCAACCTATTCTTCGCTGGCCCAAAGACGTTTGTCATAATTCCCAATCGCGGTAACTGACAGCACCCAGACACAAACATCGGAGAGAGCCAATAGCAGAGCAGAGAGTGAAAAAGAAACTAAATAGCTACCGGTCCAATCGTGAAAGGCGCCGCCTAAGTAAGATCCCAGCGCGCCACCCACGCCCACGGCTACCGTCGAGTAGCCGAGGATGGAGCCAAAGCCCTTGCCGGAAAATATATCGGCGGTGAGAGCCGAAAAAATCACGGCGCGCGAACCGAAGCCAATGCCGAAAAAAATCACGTAAACGTAAAGCAACCAGGCTTGGCTGGGATCGTGCAAGATCATCAGCGCGCCGACGCCGATAACCGTCATCGCGATGTTGAGCGTGTAAGCGGCTTGTTTCGATAACCGATCAGCGATGAACCCAAATATTACCCTACCGAAGCTGCTGATGATTCCGGCCAGCCCAAAGACGGACGCCGATAAAAGCTTGCTAAAGCCGACATCAACCACGTGAGCAACCTGGTGCGTGATGATGACTGTCGTCCCAGACGCGGCGGCGATACGGGCGATAAACAATAACCAGAACTGCAAGCTTTGCAGTGCCAGCTTCGCCGTCCATTGTTGCTGATTCTTTTTCCTCTCGACACGGTCGCGCAGCCGCTCACCGTAGGGTCCATGCTGATAGAACAACCAAATCAACGGCAAGAGCCCGATAAGGACGCCGACTGAGTAGATCTCAAAAGCTCGGGCCCAACCGTAACTCGAAATCAGCCACGCGCTCAGCGGAGAAAGAAGCATGATTCCCACCCCAGTGCCCGCGTACACTACGCCGATCGCTGACGCGCGATTGGAGGAGAACCATTCGGAGATCAAAAACACGTGCGGCACCATGCCGGCGAAGGTGAAACCGACCGCGAGGATCAAGCCGAAACAGATGTACAATTGCCATAAATCCGTAACCCGACTGCTCAGATAGAGTCCGATTACGAGAGCCAGGCACCCGGTAATGGAAATTATCTTTGCACCGAATCGATCCACCAGGTAGCCGACGACGGGGGAGAGTGCGGCATCGACTGTGAGAACGATAGAAAAAATTCCCGCTGTCGCTCCTCGGCTCCAGCCGAACGCATCCAGCAACGCTACATTAAACACGCCAAAGGATGAATGAATTCCCCGAGAAAGCCCGAGAACGACAGAAGCGATGCCGGCGACTAACCACGGCGTAGGGGAACAACGCATGATGAAAAAATTAGAGTTTTCCTTAGCAGAGACATCGGTGGCTCACAACCCGACGCAAAAAAAGAATAGATCACAAGCCATGAAGCTCGATGGGCTTGGAATCAATATTTCCACTGCGCGCTTTTTTCAGAACAGCGAATCACGACAAACTTGAAACTTGTGTTTTTACCGGCCGGCGCTTATCCTATGGGGGTTTTCTATGAGACTTACACGCCTGACTGCCGCAATTGCGCTTCTATGGACCGTGGCTTGTGCGTCGTTGGAATCGCAAACCGACTTTTTGACCGGGCGGCAGGCTCTCTTGAGAGGGGAGCCTGACAATGCTCTTGCTTATTTCGAACGAGTCGCCCGGAGCGAGGCCACTTTTGTCAGCAGTTCTGTATCGCCGCGAAAAAGCATTTGGACTTACGTCGGGCGGGCCCAATATAATTCCGGTAGATACACCGAAGCCAGGTCCGCATTCGAAAAAGCTCTGTCCCATTTAAGCGAAGACTACGTCGCGCGATTATATCTTGGCCTGACCCTGCTTCGTCCGTCGGGCGCACGAGCACCAAGCAATGCGTTCAACTTACAGGAAGTCACCTACGCGCTACGCGAAGGCGTCGAGCCTAAAAGAGTCGCGGCGTTGGCGCGGGAGCGTGGCGTCGTCTTCGATTTGACCAAAGAAACCGAAGGCCAATTGCAAAATGCAGGCGCTGACGCCTCTCTTCTAAACGAATTGAAAATTATCCGAGGCGAAAGCGCCAAGCAGAACAAAGCAGGCGAAAATCAAAGAACTCAAGGAGGCAAAGAGCTAACCGCGGCGCTGAACGGACTGCGCGAATGGTTGGACTACACCGTGGCCTATACGGCCCAGGGAAGATTTTGGGACCCCGCTCAGAAAATCCGCAATCAGATTCAGCTCTGCCTGAAGCAACTTGCCGCACGCCCAACAGACTGGGATGCCCTCATTTCAAACGCAGAATGGGTTGGCTACCAGCTTGAAGAAGAGAATGATCGCGCGCGACGCGATGAGTTCTTAGAGCGCCAACGGGAACAAAGACGTTAGCGCTCGGTTTCCGGGTCGCTTCGCTAGGAATCAACAAGTTAGCTTATTACCCAGGACTTTTTCAGCGTTACAAGCTCTTTTTGTCTGCTCGATTTCCGTTCGAACGTCCTCATTCGTTGCGTCGATGGCTTTGGCCTTGTCCAGCTCCGCCAGCGCGGCGGCGTAGTTTCCCTGCTCGCGAAAAATTTTGGCTCGGGTAGTGAATGCCGAGATTTGCGCTCTCGACTGTTCCGATAAGAGTGGTGGCGTGACCGGTCGCGGTTCCAAAGGTCTCGGCGACTTGGCTTGAGGCTGTTCTTTCATTTCGGTTTCTCTCACGACAATAGTAAGTGGCTTACTTCGAAGATGACCGGACCGCGCCAGAATCTGCACCCTTCCCGGACGTAGCGTTTCCAGTTGTCCCTTTTCGCTAATCGATGCAATCGTTCGATCGCTCGTCTCCCAGTCAACCGAAGTCGAGAGAAATTTCTCGCTATTGTCCGAGTACCTGCCTTTTGCGCGAACCAAAATTTTCTCGTTGGCGATTAATTCATTTCTACTCGTGCTGATGTCCACGGCAACCAACTTTGGCGCAGCGACGGGTTCGACCACCGGTTCGGCCGCTTTGACGCTTAGTGTCCATGCGGAACTCACGACGTCCCCGGATTTCGCGGTGATATTTACGGAACCGACGCGCAGGCCCTTCACTTCTCCCCGTTCATTGACAGTTGCGACGTTCGAGTTGCTGCTCGTCCATTCGATCTTATCTTTGACATCGTCTTGTTTTCCATCCGAGTAGTTCGCCAGCAATCTTAGTTTAAGCATTTCGGATGGCTTGATCTCACTTCGTTCCCCACTGAGGGCCAGACCGATGAGTCGCGGCGCTGGAACTTTCTGCAAGTTATCGACTTGTGCCGGCGGAAGTTGTGCACGATTTACTTGCTTGGGACCCATCCATTTTTGCCACCCAGCCAGAAGCGACACGATGGCGATGCCGGCAATGGCAGCTATCAGCCAACCGCTTTTAGATCCCCGAAATGGCGGTGGACGCGGAGATTCGACATCTCGCGTTTCGACAATCCTATTTCGCTCGGCAGTTTGCGCAGCTGGTTTGCCGAGCAGAGATTCTAGATCGGCGATCAACATCTTTGCGGCCGGATCATCGCGTGATCCGTCCCAGTTTACGAGATCGGCGGCTTGAATTGTGCGAAAGCCGATTGGCGGTTCAACCCGCTGAATGAGGATCGGCACAAGGGTTTTGCCTAACTTGCGCGCTTCCTCAGCCTCCTCGGCCACCCAGGGACTTTCCACTGAATCTCGCGACCAGAGGGCGATCATGCAACGCATGTCCTTGAGGGCCTCCTGGAGTACAGAACGCCAGGTACGTCCCGCAGGAATGCGCCGATCCCACCAGACGCTCCACCCGATAGATTCAAGGAACCCCGCGAGCCGGGCCGCGGTTTCTTTATCTTCGTTCGCGTAGCTTATGAAAATGTCTGCCATGCGCGCACAGACCACTATTCAAATTTCTAAACCCTCTGTCATGAAAACGCCCAGATCGGTTAAAGCGTGGAAGCGAGATCTGGGCTTACTGATTTTATCAAATCTCGGCGAGATTGTAATCCAAAAACGATGTAAAACCCGCGATTGATAAGCGTTAGAATGCCGAAACGACTGGACAATCAATCGAGATCTCTTGATGAAAGTCCGTGACGTAACTGAATCTCCGACTGATTGGGACGATCAACGACCCAGCAAGACATATGCTAAACGGTTGTAAAAACTTGTCCATGATGGAAAATTTTTGCCATGCTGAACCAGCTATCTTGTCCAGTCTGCGGTAATCCGGGGGGTCGCTGAGTTTTTCGAGCCACGGGGCGCCGCCCTGTGCATGCGGTGCGGTGTTATCCTGCACAGGCTCCGCAATCGTCTTGTGTTCTCCTTTCACCTGGAGCCGGAACGAATTACTCTTGAGAGGTCACTTGCCAAAGATTTCGACCCCTTGGATGTTGTCGAACTGCTAATGGCGCTGGAGGAAGAGTTAGGGGTCAAGATCTCCGACAAGGAAGCCGATGAGGTAAAAACGATGCAAGATCGCGTTCGCCTGATTCGAAGATACACAGGGAGTTAAGCTAGCTTCGCGTTGATGTCGATACATATGCCTACAGCTTCCAGCCGCTCGCTTTTTTCTGTTTGCTTCCTTGCCAAAAGAACCGAAGTCATCAGCAAAGTGGGAACGAGCCCGAGCCTACTAGGGCTATCTTAGAGCGTTCGATTTGACCGAATCACGACAACGGTGATAATCGTCTAAATCAAATTGACAAGCCAAGGAGCCTCAGATGGCTATTTCAAGTTTGCAAACCGATGTTGTGATCATAGGCGGGGGAGGCGCAGGGATTCCTGCGGCTATCGAAGTCGCTCACGCGGGCGGCAAAGCCATCGTTCTGGAACAAGCGGGTGAATGCGGTGGGACCGCCGCAATTTCCGGCGGTGGCTGCTGCATCGTCGGTACGCCGTTGCAGAAGTCCCAGGGCATCGAGGACACACCTGACATGGCCTTCGAAGATTGGGTGAAGTGGGGCGGCGGCGCCGCCGATGAGGTGTGGGCGCGGTTCTATCTCGAACACACTCTGCACGACCTCTATCACTGGGCTGAAAGCTGCGGCGCAAAATGGGTCGATATGAAGTTCCAGGAAGGCAACCGCGTGCACCGCTGGCATCGCCCGGATAATAATGGCCTCGGCTTGATGACTGCGCTGATCAAGACCGCTCAGTCGCTACCGAATATCACGATTATGACCTCCACCGACGCCGGTAAGCTCCTCACTCAAAGTGGCCGTGTCGCTGGGGTTACGGCGACGAGAAATAACGAGATCTTCGAGATTCATGCCAAAGCCACCATCGTTGCTACCGGCGGCTTTAACTCAAATCTCGACATGGTCTTGGAGCATCGGCCCGAGTTTAAAAAATTCAAAGTGATGGAAGGCTCAGGTCTCGGCGCCAAAGGAACCGGCCACAAAATGATCAAGGAGCTCGGCGGCTATTTCACTCACATGGAGCACATCTGGTTTTACGTTTACGCGACGCCGGATTACCGCGATCCGCAACAGCGACGCGGCTTGGTTTTCCGCCAGGTTCCCGGCTACGTCTGGTTTAACCAACAGGGTCGACGATTTCATAACGAATCGGCGACCGGCGGGGCCTCGGCTACTCCGGCGCTGCTGGCACAGAACCCGCCGCATGCGTGGGCTATCGCCGACACGCCGATGTTGGCGAAGATCGACGTCGCCGATCCTTATTATCGCCGGGGCGACGTCATCGATCGCACCAAGGTTCAAGAGCTTTTGGAAAATTCGCCGTACATCAAACAAGCCAACGCGCTCGAAGAGCTGGGCAAGAAAACCGGCGTGGAAGACGTCAAAAACTTTGTCGCGGAGATAGAAGAATACAATAAATGCTTCGACGCGGGGCTCGACAAGGAACCCCGGCTCCGCAAGTCGCTCAAAGGCTCGAAAAAGTTCGACACGCCACCGTACTACGCGATTCAGATTTTTCCGCTGGCGCGCAAAAACTTTGGCGGTGTGAAGACTGACCTTCGCTGTCGGGTGCTGAACAAATACTTCGAACCGATTCCCGGACTCTACGCAGCCGGCGAAGTCGCGGGCATGGCCGGAGGCCATATTAACGGCAAAGCCGGATTGGAAGGAACCATGCTAGGCCCCTCGCTCTTCAGCGGCCGGGTCGCCGGCGCCTGGGCCGCCAACGAAGCCGGCTTCGGCCCGGGGTTTGTTGGCAAACCGAACCGTTCCTGAGCCTAACGTCCAGGCCACTCGTTGAACGGCTTGAACCGTTTGAACGATCTTAACGGATCGAGTCACTTGAGCGCCGAACCGAGAAGCTTACAATAGCGACTATGCCTGATGTCGTTAACTCTTCGAACTCTTCCCGCACTGTGCGCGGCTACTGCGCGCTCTGTACCGCGCATTGCGCGACCATCGCGACGGTAGAGAACGGCCGCGTCACCCGGCTCGATCCCGATCACGATCATCCTAATGGCGGGGTGATGTGCATCAAAGGCAAAGCCGCGCCGGAGCTGGTTTACAATTCCGATCGCCTCGATTATCCACTGAAGCGCACACGCCCAAAAGGCGATGCCGATCCAGGCTGGCAGCGCGTCAGCTGGGACCAAGCGCTGGATGATATCACGCGGCGAATCCTTGACATTCGCGATCGCCACGGCGCCAAATCCATCGCCCTCGCCAAAGGCACCAAAAGCGGCACCTCGGTCGACGATGCCGAGCGCTGGCTCGGGCGGCTACTTTACCTGATCGGCAGTCCCAACTGGGTGTCGACCACCCATGTTTGCAATTGGCACAGAGACACCGGTTTCAGCTACACCTTCGGAACAGTCCTTCCCAAGCCGGATTTTGCCCACAGCAAGACCTTTCTGCTCTGGGGCCACAACCCAAGCGCCACGTCATTGATCGCGGCCCACGATATCGTCGCGGCCAGGGCCCACGGTATGAAAACCGTCGTCGTCGATCCGCGTCGGGTCGGCATCGGCGCCAACGCGGACATGCTGCTGCAAGTGCGGCCTGGCGCCGACGGTGCTCTGGCGCTTGCGCTGATTCATTGCTTGATGGAAGAGAGCTGGTACGACCCCGCCTTCGCTCGTCAATGGACCAATGGAACCTTTCTGCTGAACTGCGCGAGCGGACAAATCGTCACCGAAGCCGATCTGATGACGGACGGAAGTTCGAACCGTTTTGCCGTGTGGGATGAAAGCAAAGGCCGCGTCGTGTTTTGGGATCCGGTGGCGGGCCAATATGACGCCGACGGCGTCGAGCCCGCCCTCTTCGGCAATCGGCCGTTGAAGAAAAAAAACGGCAAGGAAATTTCCTGCAAGCCGGTCTTCGAGCGCTTGGGCGAGATCGCCGCCGACTACGCGCCGGAAAAGTCCGAAAAGATCACCTGGGTAGCGGCGGGCAAAGTATGGCAGGCCGCCCTGCTGCTCGCGCATAACCGGCCGGTGAACATGTATATGTGGAACGGCATCGGCCAGCACACCAATGCCACCCAGACCAGCCGCGCCATCGCGTCTCTCTACGCGCTGATCGGCGATTTCGACCGTCAAGGCGGCAATGTGATTTTCCCCAAGGTGCCGCTCAACGACGTCGACGGCAAGGAATTTTTGCCCAAGGAGATCGCGGCGCTGCGCATCGGACGCGAGCGTAAGCCCCTGGGACCACCGGCCTCGCCCGGCAACTGCGCCGCCTACGACATCTATGCCGCGATCCTGGAGGAACGCCCCTATCCGATCAAGGCGCTTTTGAATTTCGGTTCCAACACTGTAATGTCCTCCGGCGACTCGCGTGCCGGCCGCAAGGCGCTCTGCGCTTTGGAATTCGGCGTCGCTGTGGAACTGTTCATGACGCCGACCGCGGAACTATGCGACTATGTTTTGCCCGCCGCCAGTTTTCTCGAAATGGCCAACCTCGCCACCAGCTTCGAGCACCGGGCAGAGGGCAAGACCCATATCCAATATCGCGCCGCCGTGGTGGAGCCCGTTGCCGAGCGCCGCTCAGACACCTGGATCATTTTTCAGTTGGCGGAGCGCCTCGGTCTAGGCGATCAGTTTTGGCACGGCGACATCGAGGCCGGTTATGCCCACGAGTTGGCGCCGTCGGGAATTACGCTCGAGCAGCTCAAAAATTCTCCTGGAGGAATCTCCAAGCCGTCCGCGCCGATCTACGAAAAGCACCGGAAGACAAACAACGACGGTGTGCCCCGCGGCTTTACCACACCGACAAAAAAAGTTGAGCTTTACTGCCACAGGTTCGCCGCCCACGGCTACCCGCCGCTACCGGAGTACGTCGAGCCGGCTGTAGGTCCTTTAAGCCGTCCGGACATCGCCGCGGAATTTCCTCTCGTGCTGACCAATGCCAAGTTCACGACTTTCGTCCACAGCCAGCAGCGAGCGCTACCGAGCCTACGCAAGGCGGCGCCGGAACCGAGCGCCGACATTCATCCCGAAACGGCGGTGCGCTACGGCGTGAAAAACAAGCAATGGATGATCGTCGAAAGTCCACGCGGCGCGATTAAAGTGAAGGCGCACGTGACGACCAACATTGTTCCTGGCATTGTTTGTTGCCAGCATGGCTGGTGGCAAGACTGCAAGGAATTGGAAATGCCGAGCTACGATCCGTATGACTCAAGCGGCGCCAACCCCGCGACACTCATCGGCACAGACTTAGCCGACCCGGTCAGCGGTTCGCTGCCCCACCGCTCCTATCTTTGCCGCGTGAAGCCTGCAGAGTAAAATCGACCGAGCCTAGGATTTAGCGTTTTGCAGGTCGGTGTTCAGATCCGTCAGAATAGATCCGAGCGCCTGGCTCCAGCCCTTTACCAGGGCGTCCGGCGATCGGCCGTTTAACGGCACCGTTTTCATGTAGCGTTTTTGCAGGACGATGCCGGGATTGCCGCTATCTTCGTTGTGCAAGAAAAATTCGATCTCGAGCACAGCGGTAGGCTTATCTAAATTTCGAAAGTCGCCGTAAAGCGCGTTGACCGAGCCTTCTAAAATGTAATTCGGTTGTAATTGGCTTGACGGTCCGACGACGTATTTGAAAGCCGGCGATGCAGCGAGGCCTTTACGAACTTCTTCGCTGAGCATCGTTTCCGGGGAGGTGAGAAATTGATTGTAGAAATCGGACTCGTAGCCCGCCTCCGAGGTGCGGTAGACGAAACTCTTGTCGGCATAGCGCGGTGAGATCCGCAGGCCTGAAACTAGCAAAGTTTGGTTGCCGGCTGGGTTCGATTGTTGCGCGTTTTCACCCAGCTCGACGACGAAATAGCGCTTCTCGGGATAGCTCCTTTCCAGGCTGACGCAGCCGGCGGACAAAACGAACAGCAGCAAAGCAGCGCGCGCGATGAGGCCGTGGAATCGGTTCATTTTTGCATGACCTTCGAGGGCGGCGGCGGCGCGCCGAAGAGAACTTGGGAGGGATATTTCTTGGAATTGTCAGTGATCTCTTTCATGTTGTCTGAGATGCCACGAAGATTTTCCATGGTCTTTTCGATTTCCCGCTGCTGGCTGGCGACCAGGCGATTCAACCGCTGCAGCGTTTGACGCAATTGCGCGCTCGTCTCGGGCAGATCGCTTGAAACCGAATCCAACCGCTTGACCATTCGATTCAGGCTCTCCGCGACTTGCGGCAAATCTGTGAGCATTTGATTAACCGGCTTTTCGGCGCGCTCGACGAGTTGTCGCGCCCGGCCCGCGGTCGCAGACGCGTCTGCCATTGCGGATTTGAGGTCCGGGCTACTCACGAGCGCATTCACCTGCTTGTTGGTTTCTCGCAGTTCGGTCAAGAGGGCGTTGGCCTGCGCCCCGATTTTATCCAGCTGGGCACTATCTGCGAGCTTCGTCATGGCCGCCAGTGACTTCTCGATACTGCCTGAGAGCTCAGCAAGATTGAGGTCGCCAAAATTTTGCAAAATGCGCTCTACCGCTTCACTCAGTTGAGTGATCCGGCTTCTCGTCGAGGGGATGTATGGATAATAAGGTTTCCAATCAATCTCCAATGGCGGGTTGCGTTCCGGATCAAGGTAGTCCGCCTCCAGATAGGCGACTCCGGTCAATCCTTGCGGCGCCAGTCGAATGCGAAATCCGCGATCGAGCTCGTTTTTGAGCGCCGGACTATTAGGATCGTTGACGGGGAATTGAAACATATTGGACGATATGGCCACGCGTACCAGGACATACTGGCGCCGCGTTGAATATTCCGCGCTGGTCAATGAAATTTGCTCGACTCTGCCCACCGGCACGCCGCGAAATTTGACCGGCGAGCCGACGTCCAAACCTTGCACGGATTCGTCGATATACGTTTCGATCAGACTCCTTTTCTGAAATATTGCGCCCGCGCCGAGCACGACCACGCCAATGACGCCGATGACGACCGCGCTGATGACAAAGACTCCGATCTTGAAGTAACTCAGTTTTTCCATGATATGAGAAGGTAAGTTACCCGGTCACAGCGCGGCATGTGAGCCTATTTTTCCGCCGGCGCTTGCCTGGTGAAGAACTGGCGAACGCGAGGGTCATCGCTGTGATCTCGCAGCTCCTGGGGAGTCCCTATGGCGATAATCCCCTTGTCTTGTTTATCTAACATAATTACGCGATCCGCAATCGTGAAGATGCTTGGCAGCTCATGGGTAACCACGACAAACGTGATCTTCAAACCACGCTTAAGATTCAAAACCAGCTCATCCAATTCGGCGGAGGTGATGGGATCCAAACCGGCGGACAACTCGTCAAGAAAGAGCAGCCGCGGGTCGAGCGCCATGGCCCGGGCAATGGCGCCTCGCTTCTGCATGCCGCCGCTGAGCTCCGACGGCATGCGGTTCGCTGCCCCTTCCAAACCCACGCGATGAAGCTTCATCGTGGCGATCAAACGAATCGCGTCGGGCGGCAGCTCGGTAAACTCTTCCAAAGGAAGAGAAATGTTTTCGAGCAGCGTCATCGATCCGAAAAGGGCACCGCTCTGATACATCACGCCGAACTTTCTCAGAATTTGCCGGCGCGCCTCGCCTTGTGCCGCCGCAATGTCTTCACCCTCGATCAGGATCCGGCCCGACGCGGGCTTGTAGAGGCCGATCATGTGTTTGAGCAGAGTGCTCTTGCCGGAGCCCGATCCCCCAAGGATGCAGAACACCTCGCCGGCGTAGACCTCAAATTCGAGATGGTCGAGGACAACTTGTCCGTCATAGGCCGCGGTGAAGTTCTCGACCTGGATAATCGCCTCCTGTTTCGACTCGACGGCCATCTAAACTCCCAGATAATAATAAACCACCGAGAAGATTCCGTCGGTGATCGCAATCAGAATAATGCCGCTTACGACGGCACTGGTGGTCGATTCCCCAACCGCGGTTGCGCCGGTTTTCGTTTGCAAGCCACGCAAGCACCCGATGCCGGCGACGAGAATACCGAAAACAAACGCTTTTAAGAGGCCGCCGACCAGCGAGCCGTAGGTCACCGCATACTGCACTTGGTGAAAATAAGTGACTAACGGAAATCCCAACGAGAGCATCACCACAGCGCCGCCTATCAAACCTACTAGATCCGCGAAGATCGTCAGGAGCGGTGTCATGCAAACAGCGGCGACCACTCGCGTTACGATCAAGAAACGCACCGGATCGAGTCCCATGGTTTTGAGCGCGTCGATTTCCTCGCGCACCTTCATAGTGCCGAGCTCGGCAGCGAAGGCAGATCCTGAGCGGCCGGCCAAAATAATCGCCGTCATCAACGGACCTAATTCACGCAATATCGAAAGGCCGATCAGATTCGCGATAAAAAGCTGCGCACCGAATTGACGCAGCGGAATGGCGGCCTGGAAGGCCATAATCAATCCCATCAGGAAACTGATGAGGGCCACGATGGGCAAAGCGTTGACACCCGCTACTTCCGCGACTCGTACAGCATCCCGCCAGCGCACGCTGCGCGGATGGATTGCAGCTCCGACAAGCCCCACGCTCAGTTCGCCGACAAAGCTCACGAGAATCTGGATGTCACGCCACACATCAACGGTAGCTTCGCCAATTTCTTCGGCGAGCCCCCGAGGGCGCGGACGATCACTGGTTGCTTCGGTTGGGAGATCGGCACCTTCATCAGTAAGCAACTCGGCAAACTCGGGTCGAAGCCCATCGATTTGCAAATTTCCCCCTGCTTTGCTTTGCAGATGGCGGAGGTGAACCATCAAGGCGATCCCCGCGCCATCGCAGTAGTCGATGCCCGACGCATTGACGATGACGCTTTTCGCCTTTGCCCCTGCGACGGCCGTTGTGGCGCGGCGCCATATCTTACCTGTGGTGGTCGAGTCGAGACGACCGGTGATGGTTAACTTAAGTACACCGTCCTGCGGCCCTTCCGAGCGCAGGTCGACTGCCGTTTGAGCGGGTAGAGCCATCTGTCAGAGTGGATCGAGCTAACCTATTATGCTTGGTCTCTCGACGCGGTCAACCTAATGCCGCGATATGTTTTTCGTGGGGCATGCACCATCCCAAACTCAAGAACGCGCCGACCTGACTCATCAGCATGAATCCGATGCCCGCCACCATCGCGCCACCGACCATCAGCCAGCGGCCGCCATAGCGGTCCACGACCGGGCCCACCGGCGGCGTCATCGCCGCGCCGATCAGAATCTCGCCCGAACGTAAGAGCGAAAATAAACCGCACGACACTGCCAAGTCCAGCAGCTTGAGAAATACGCTCAAGGTGCTCGACGTATGAAATGCGCACGCGACATGAGACAGAAATCCCACTGCGACAATGTACCAGCCGTAGAAGAATTTTCGATTTTGAGTTAATCGGGAAGTTGTTGAGTTGTGGAGATCCAAAGTAGAGCCACCGAGTTGCGAGAGTTCTCAACCTAGCAAGGATCGTTACCGTTGTAAAAGCAGTGAAAATCGCGACTCCGTTGCACCCGCGACGAATAGCGCGATATAAGAAATCGCAAGTAGACTAAAGCATAAGGAGATCACCCATGGCGCAGAAAGGCTTAAGCCACATCGCCCTCAAAGCCCGCGATTTAAAACAAACCGAGGACTTCTACACGAGTGTTTTGGGACTCAAGGTCGCCTTCCGCCATCCACCCAATATGCTTTTTCTGACGACACCTGGCAGCAGCGATCTTTTGAACTTTGTGCGAAGCACCGCGCGCACAAAAGGATCTCAAGGACTAGAGCACATCGGATTCAGAGTGACCGCGACGCGGCTCAAGCAGCTTGAAAAAAGCCTCGAAGAGCGCGGCGTCAAAATCGACGGGCGCCGCGGTAAGGACGCAATCTATTTTACTGACCCCAACGGCTATCAGATCGAATACTATTGCGACTAGAGAGACGCGGAATTTTGGCTAGAATCGCATCGACGAGCTGAGATGAATTGACTTAGAAAAAACTCAACTGATTTTTTTCTGTCCTGCGAAAGTGCTCGGTCGTCAGCTTTGGCCACCTTTTAGTAATGCCTGATTTTTTCTGCGCTAACTGAAACAAGTTTGCCATTTGCTCGGCATAAATCCCTTCGCCGCGCATGCGCGTTTTGAAATTCGGATCGTTGAGTTTGCCGCCGCGGATTTCGCGCACGCGGTTTAGAATCTTGTTTTTCTTCTCGGGATAGTGTTGATCGAGCCACTGTTCGAATAAGTCCTTTACGGCAAAGGGCAAACGTAAGGCGACGTAACCGGAAAACGTCGCGCCTGCTTTCGCGGCGGCCTCGCCAATCGCAGGAGCCTCCGAATCAGTAAGGCCGGGAATCATCGGCGCCTGGAGATAGCCGACCGGAACTCCGGCACCCGAGAGCCTCTCTATCGCTGCCACCCGGCGGGCCGGGCGCGATGCCCGCGGTTCCAATAGGGAAGACAGCTTGAAATCGAGGGTCGTCAACGAAATCGTTACGCCGATGCAGTCGAAACGCGCTAATTCCGACAGAATATCGATGTCCCGCGTCACCAGATAGTTTTTCGTGACGATCACCACCGGATTGCGAAATTCCAGCAATACCTCGAGACAGCGCCGCGTGAGTCGTTTTTGTTTTTCAATCGGCTGATAGCAATCGGTATTACCGCTGAGCGCGACCAGTTGCGGTTTCCACTTGGGACTCGATAACTCGCTGCGCAAAAGCTCCGGCGCGTCCTCCTTGACCATGATCTTGGTTTCAAAATCCAGGCCCGCAGAGAAGCCGAGATATTCATGCGTCGGGCGGGCGTAGCAGTAAACGCAGCCATGCTCGCAGCCGCGGTACGGGTTGATGCTGGCGTCGAAGCCGACGTCGGGGCTGTCGTTATAGGCGATAATCGATTTGGAATGGTCCGGATAAAACTGCGTGTCGGGCGATGAGACATCGTCGCTATGCTCCGGCGGCTCGGGCACCCGTTCAATAGCCTCAAAGCGGTTTTTCGGATTGCTTGCCGATCCGCGGCCGCGCAGAGAAGGCAATGAGGTCATGCGCGTTTCCCTTAGGCAGCCGGGGGTGATTCGGCGGGGGCCGCAGGTTTGGCCGCCGTCGCCGCCTTTTCCGCGGCGGCCTTCGCTTCTGCCTCCTTTGCTGCCAATTTAGCGTCATGGGCTAAGTGGCGCGTGACCCGCTTGAGCAATTTGACCTTGCGCCTCATGCGTTTGATTTTCTTGCGGTCGCCGTTCGATCCGAGAAGCTCAAGCTTCTGCTTCTGCAGCACCCGAATGTCCTGCTTTACCGCATGAATCGCGTTCAAGTCCTTGTGCGTCTCGTCGTAAGGAATATTCTTGGCGGCGGCGATGGCTTTTATCAGTTGCTCTTTTTCCATGCCTCCGACGCCCGTGAGATCAGTTTCCTGCTTCGCCAAATCCCTGAGCTTCGGCATCGGCAACTTTCTCAGTTCTTTTACGTCCATTGAATAATTCCTCCCTTTGACAACCTGCTATCTGCTAACATATCTTTTCTCTAAATCAAAATGGCAGATTCAACAAGACAATCAAACATCAGTAGACAAAAAACGCGGGTCAAAAAGATCATTGGTCGTCTTGAAAAGGTTCATCCCGACGCCAAGCTCGATCTCGACTTCACCAACCCGCTCGAACTCTTGATCGCCCTAATCCTCGCTGCCCAGGCCCGCGACGATCTGGTCAACAAGGTGACTGCGGAATTGTTCAAAACCAATCGCACCGCTGCTGATTACGCCAGCCCCCCGCTGCCCAGACTCCAAAGCCAGATCGGCAAGATTAATTTCTATCGTAACAAAGCCAAGTCAATTCACAATTGCTGCAAAGAACTCGTCGATCGCTTCGGCGGCAAGGTACCCAATAATTTAGCAGACCTCGTCAGCCTGCCCGGCGTCGGGCGCAAGACCGCGAATATTGTCCTCGGCAACGCATTCGGCAAACAAACCATTGGCGTCGATACCCACGTGATGCGCCTGTCACAACGCCTGGGTTTTACCACAAAAACCGATCCGGATAAGATCGAAGCTGACCTCACGGAAATCGTTCCTGAGAGACAGCGCGTGCGTTTTTGCCATTTGATGCAATATCACGGTCGGCGCGTCTGCGTGGCAAAGAAGCCCAGGTGCCCCGAGTGCACGGTCAAAGACCTGTGTCCGTATCCACAGAAAACAAAATAGCCTGGCGCTCAAATCGTGAACATTCTCATCGTCGGCGCCTCGGGTAATCTCGGCTCCCATCTGTCAAAGCACTTGCTCGGAAGTCCTCATCGGCTGCGTTTGCTCAAACACAAGCGAGCGCTTCCTTTCGATTTGCCGCAAGGCGCCAACGCAGAAATCATTCAAGCGGATCTGGATGAACCGAGTTCGCTTCGCTCAGCCTGTGAAGGTGTTGATTGCATCGTCTACCTAGCCGGAGTGTTGTTTCAGCCACGCCCGGAAACGTTTCTTCATCGAACTAATACCGCTTACGTGCGGAATCTCGTAGATGTGGCTGTGTCTACGAAAGTCCGAAAATTCATTTTGGTGAGTTTTCCTCACGTCGAGGAAGCCACGACACCCGAAGCCCGGGCAACGGGCAGATTGGATGTCGAACCCAAATCGATCCATGCGCGCACGCGGCTCGAAGCCGAGAAATATCTCTTCACTGCCTGCGAAAACAAAATCATGCACCCGCTGGTGCTGCGCGCGGGTGTCGTTTACGGACGAGGCGTGAAATTAACCGACGCGGCGCGCTGGCTGATGCGCAAGCGGATCCTAGCCGTTTGGCTTAAGCCGACCTGGGTTCACCTGCTCGCACTGCCAGACTTTCTCACGCTGGTCGAGCGTAGTATTGAAAGAGACAATCTGTCCGGTATCTACAATTTATGCGACGACCGCCCGCTCCTGATACAAGAATTTTTGGACCGACTTGCGGCTCATTGGGGGTATCGAAAACCCCGGCGCCTGCCCGCTTTTGCCTTCTATTGGGCAGCATCGCTCTGCGAAACCTGTGCGATCTTCTTGCATACCAGTACTCCACTGACTCGCGACATTGTCGACATGGCAATGACCTCGGTTGTCGCCGACACCGCTGGATGAAGCAAGAGCTCATGCCCCAGCTCGCCTATCCCACCGTTGACCAAGGCTTAACCATCGTGTGACTGCCAATCGCCCCGGCCATGGGCGCCTTTGTTATACCTGACGCAACACC
Organism: Deltaproteobacteria bacterium; assembly: GCA_005879255.1. The sequence goes on along the minus strand of VBKY01000088.1, from coordinate 13,113 downwards.
GGCCGTTGTTTCATGAGCGCAACAGCAGTACACTACTTTAGATTATGGAAAAGCCGTTCAACTGACGCATGACTGACCACTTGCAGGCACCCGACACTTCCCATGTGATTCGTGAAGCCCGTGGCTTAATGGAATTGCCACGACTGTTGCTTCGCTTCCCTGAGCTTGCCCGGCAACCGCGCGGGCAGGGCCAACCGGTACTCATCCTGCCTGGCTATGGTGCCGGCGATGGCTCAACCGTCATTCTTAAGAGTTATCTTCGACTACTTGGTTATCGCGCACGCGGCTGGGGCTTGGGCCGAAACACCGGTAATGCGTCAGAGTTGCTGCCCAAAATATTGAAGCGAGTCGCGTCCTTCGCTCGAAGAAGCCATCAGAAAGTTCACCTCATCGGTTGGAGCTTCGGAGGCTATCTGGCGCGTGAATTTGCCCGCGAGCGCGCCGATCTCGTCGGTCACGTCATTACCCTGGGCACTCCGGTCATCGGCGGACCCAAATATACTATCGTCGCCGAATTGTTTCGCCGTCGCGGCATCGATGTCGACGCCATCGCCGCAGAGGTCGAGATGCGCAACCAAGTTTCGCTGACCGCGCCGGTGATCGCGATCTATTCGCGCAGGGATGCGGTCGTGGCCTGGGAAGCATGCATCGACCGGATTACGCCGAATGTCGAGCATGTCGAAGTACGAACAACTCATCTCGGTTTTGGTTTTTCCCCTGATGTATACAAGATAATCGCTCGAAGGCTAGCGCCCAGCCACAGCCCCGTTCAATTAGCCGATCCAAGCGAAACCGCGGCTGTTGCCGATCTTCAACTCCAGCCGTTACCGGCGGCGCTCAATGCCAGTGTGGATTATTCCCCTCTTCAGAAAAAACCGTAACATACGGCAAACCGGAGCGTGAGCCGAGGAGAGAGCCATGACGGGGTCGGCGGCGAAAAACATTCCTTTCATGGCCTGTCCCGCGCTTGGCGAGCTGTTGGCTATTCTACTCGAAGCAAAAGCATTGTCGCCAGCCGAGAGCGCTCGCTCCAAGATGTTGATCAATTATGAATAATCCCCGTTAGCACTGGGCTTCGTCGAGCCGCCTGGATGGATGCCGCTATTGTCTTTTGGATCCTTGCCGCCGCCCTTGTCGGAGCCGGCCTGGTCGGACTGGTTCTCCCGGCAATCCCCGGCGCACCGCTGATTTTTGCCGGGCTCCTGCTGGCGGCGTGGGCCGAAGACTTTGTTCACGTAGGGCTGTGGACGATTGTAGTCCTCGCCGTACTCGCCCTGCTCACGTACGGTATCGATCTCTGGGCGACCATGTTTGGCGCCAAAAAGTTCGGTGCGTCTAGAAAGGCCATAATCGGCGCGATCATCGGCTCCCTCGTCGGTATCTTTCTCGGATTTCCCGCCGTTATTTTTGGCCCGTTCATCGGCGCCGTGATCGGAGAACTTCTTGCCCAAAAAAATTTACGGCAGGCAACGCGCGCCGGTATCGGCGCGACGATCGGTCTCGTCCTTGGCGCGGCGCTCAAGCTCTCGATCGCGTTTGCGATGATCGGAGTTTTTGTCGTCGCGCGTTTTCTAAGCTGATCGCTGATCGGGTAGATTTGACGGCAAGCTTGACGGCGCTAGACAAATTTTGATTAACCCCACCTCGACCGGGAGGATAGAAATGAAAATGATACTGACAGTCGCCTTCGCTCTGCTTTGTTATGGACATGCTTCGGCTTTGACTATTGCCACCGGCTCCGCCGAAGGCACTTACTTCAAAATCGCCCAGGACATCAAACAAATTGCCGAGAAAGACGGTATTCCGATTGAAATCATTCAGACCAATGGCTCCTTCGACAACATTAATTTACTCGGCGCAGGGAAAGTCGACCTGGCAATCATGCAACTGGATGTCTTGCGCTTTGTCGCCGAGATCATGCTCAAGGAAACCGGCATCAACGTCCTGCAAGAAACAAAAGTCGTCCTCAATCTCTATCTCGAGGAAATCCACGTCATCGCAAAGAACGAAAACATTCGCACGCTGAGCCAACTCGAAGGCAAGAAAGTTTCTGTGGGGCCGGAAAAAAGCGGCTCAGCGCTGACAGCAGAAGTTTTGCTGGCGGGCTTTGGCTTGAAAATCGACGCCGTCTTCGACGCGCCGGAGGATGCTGTCCAAAAGCTAAGCAAAGGTGAGATCGACGCGCTCATTTTCGTCGGCGGCGCGCCGGTCCCGGCATTTCAGAACCTTGACAGGAGCTTTCACTTTGTCACGTTACCTGCGGACAGCGGCTTGGAACAGATCTATCCAAAAAAGAAAATCGAAAAGGCAGTCTACTCCTGGGCGGATGCAAGCGAGACTCATGCCGTGCCGTCGGTCATCATGACGAGAAACCGCGCTGAAAACGACTACGCTTCCGCATTGCAAAAATTGGTGCTATCGATTTTGGTCAACAAGGAATACCTGGATACCACCGGTCATCCCAAATGGAAGGATTCATATGTGCGCTCGATTATGGGCAATGCCGGTTACCAACCGACAAATGAAGTCATTCAAATCTTTAATGCCTTGGACAACTCTGGCTATCGAATCATTAAGAAATAACGCGGGTGAATCGCGGGCCGGCGCGCTATTGGTCGCGATGAACGGTTTGAAGTGAAAACGCTGGCAGCCACACCGCAATGTATTCCGCGCCCTCGGTATACTCATCAAACTCCGGCGTCTGCCTCGGCTCGGACCAGCCCGCAGGGCTGGTCATCTTGGCAATGCTGATCACAGATGTCTGCGAGTTCACCCGCCCGAAAAACTCCTCGATGATCTTCGGCGGCTGACCGGCCGCGGGAATTACGGATGGTGCTGAAATAAGCTTTGCCATCGCCAGAAACTATAGCCAAAAACAAAGCAGCGCAATTGACTTCTTTTCGACCCGCGAGCTAAATTCGCCGGACAAATCGGTTCGACCTGATGCAGTAATCCCGGCCTTGCATAGGCTGCGGCACGGCGGCCGTCGCATGCAAAGAAAACGCGCTGCCCTGAATGTGTGATAGGTTTGCTTTTCTGCCATCCCGAGAGGATCTTCGCGTAATCCATGCTTGAGTCTCTAACCAGCCTGGTTCACGGCTTTAACATCGCGCTGCAGCCACAGAACCTATTTTACTGCTTCATCGGCGTCACCATGGGAACCCTGGTCGGCGTCCTTCCCGGGATCGGTCCGACGGCGACCATCGCGCTGCTCTTGCCGGCTACCTTCACGCTGAATCCGATCTCCGCCATCATCATGCTCTCCGGCATCTGCTATGGCGCTATGTACGGTGGCTCGACGACTTCGATCTTACTGAATATCCCCGGCGAGGCTTCTTCCGTCGTCACTTGTTTCGATGGCTATCAGATGGCCCGCCAAGGCCGAGCAGGCGCCGCTCTCGGGATCTCCGCGTTCGGCTCCTTCATCGCCGGCACCGCCAGTATCTTCGGTCTTATCCTGCTCGCGCCGACGCTCGCCGATTTCGCGCTCAAATTCGGCCCACCTGAGTACTTCGCCCTCATGGTCATGGGTTTGACCGTGGTCGCCTATCTAGCGAGAAGGTCGATGGCCAAAGCTCTGATGATGGCGGTCTTCGGCATTCTTCTGGGATGCATCGGCCTGGATCCCATCACGGCAACGCCCCGGTTCACTTTCGGCATACTGGAACTCGCGGACGGCATCGGCATAGCGCCGGTGGTCATGGGGCTATTCGGCATAGCCGAAGTTCTGGAGAACCTCGGCGTATTGAACAAAACCGAAGTCTTTGCCGGAAAAATCAAGGGGCTTTTCCCCAACCGTGAAGACTGGAGACGATCTCTAGGCCCGATAGCGCGCGGCTCCCTGTTAGGATTTTTCCTCGGACTCTTACCGGGAGTGGGCGCCATCGTGCCCCAGTTTTTGAGCTATGCCCTCGAAAAGAAACTCTCGCGCCATCCGGAACGATTTGGCAACGGGGCGATCGAAGGGGTCGCTTCGCCGGAGGCCTGCAACAACGCCGCAGTCGGTGGAACTTTCATCCCGCTTCTGAGCTTGGGCATCCCTTCCACTGCGATGACGGCGATCCTGCTCGGCGCGCTGATGATCTACGGCCTCACCCCCGGGCCATTGCTAATCAAGAATTCCCCCGACCTGTTTTGGGGGGTGATCGCGAGCATGTACATCGGCAACGTCATGCTCTTGATCCTCAACCTGCCGTTGATTCCCATGTGGGTGCAGGTATTGAAAATTCCTTACTCTTATCTTTCTTGCTTCATCATCCTGTTTTGCCTGATCGGCGCCTATAGCCTCAACAACAGCACCATCGACATCTACATCGCGGTCACTTTCAGCCTGGTCGGGCTGCTCATGAAAAAATTCGCATTCGAGCCGGCGCCGCTCGTGCTGGCGTTCGTTTTAGGTCCTCTGCTCGAGACCGCTTTAAGGCGCTCGCTGATTCTCTCCGATGGCAGCCTATTGATCTTCCTGCAGCGGCCAATATCAGCGGCGTTCATTATATTTTCCATCGTCGTACTCGTAACGCCGCTGTTCAGCCAAATAAGATTGGGGCGTGGACTCAGTGAAGAAGACTAAGATAACTACCGTCGGCGCCAGCGCGCTTTTCTGGATCGTCGTGGGAATCCTGGCATGTTATGGAGCGACCCGACTCGGGTTGGGGAGCGTCACTGAGCCCGGCGCCGGTTTCATCTTTTTCTGGTCAGGACTGATCCTGGTGATCTTATCGCTCGTCGTTCTAGCCGATTCCGTTCGCAGCTCCGAGGACACAGTCCGGGAAATGGAGGAGTTGAACTGGGCAAAGATTGCTCTGGTTCTTCTCTCTCTCTTGTTGTACGCCTTCTTTTTAGAAAGGCTCGGTTTTGTTTTGACGACATTTGTGCTTGTGAGTTTTTTACTGAGCTGCATCGAAGGCACAAACTGGGTCCGATCCCTCGGGGTGGCGAGTGCGGCGGCGCTGGCGAGCTTTGCGATATTTGAGCTGTGGCTAAAGATCCGGCTTCCCAAAGGGATCTTCCGTTTCTGATTCGAAGGGAGGAAAAAGATGATTCAATTGCGCAAAAAACGTCTGCCGGCGGCGTTTGCTTGGGTGCAGGCGATCGCCCTCTGTTCGGCACCAGCGCTATCCTGGCCGCAGGAAAAGTATCCTTCACGGCCGATCGAGATGGTCGTCGCATTTCCTGCCGGCGGTTTTGCCGACGTCACCGGCAGAATTTTCGCTGAAGAGATGTCGAAAGTGCTCAATACGCCGATCGCCCCGATTAATAAGGGCGGCGCGACTGGCAGCCTGGCCACCACTACCATGCTCAATGCAGCCAAGGACGGATACAGTATTTTGGTGAACACCCTCGGCGGAATGGTTTTGGCGCCGGTAACTCTTAAGGACGTGAAATACGACGCCAACAAAGATTTCTATCCTATCGCCTTCATCACATCTGCGCCCGACGGCCTGACGGTGAGGGCGGAATCCCCTTATAAAAACCTCAACGACTTGATCGACGCGGCGAAAAAGAATCCGAACAAATTGTCCTACGGAACCGCGGGCACCGGCGTTGGTGGCCACTTCAATTCTCTGATCCTGTCTCAGGTCACGGGCATCAAGATCAAACATGTTCCCTACAAAGGCGGCGGTGAATATATTCCGGCGCTTTTGGGCGGACATCTGGATTTTGTCATCGGCACCGCCATTGCGACATTGCCGCAGGAGAGCGCGGGCAAGCTCAGGACGTTGGCGCTCATGGGCGGCAACAAGATGAAAGAGCTGGCCTCGGTCCCGACAACCAACGAGCTGGGAATCAAGGGAAATTATCTCGACAGCTGGGCTGGCGCCTTCGTCAGCGCCGGCACGCCCAAGCCGCTCATTGATACGCTGACGGCCGCCGCCGAGAAGGTGATCAAGTCCAAGGAATTCGGCGCCAGGATCGAAAAGACCGGCGGCGTCGTTCAGTACATCACGCCCGCTGAGTTTCGCTCCATGATCGAACGCGACAAGAACACCGCTCTGGAGATCGCGAAGAAGGAGGGACTGCAGTAGGCGGTCAAGTGAGAGAGAAAAACTTGGTATTGACAGCCCTGCAGATTGGATTTTGAACAACGATCCAATATCGTAATTCACCGCGGGCTGATATTCTCATACACCGCAGGCGTGGCAGTGTTTGTTGGAATCAATAGCCTTTAACAGGTTCTTTTTAGGTAAACGATATTGCATGCAGTTTTGTTTTTTCGATCCAAAAGAATTGATCCTAATACACTGCCGGAATCGTGCCAGTACACTTAATAGTTGACGCGCCATGGACAGTGAGATCGCGAATGGCTGATATCACGCCTTTGTTCGAGCTTCTCGAAAATGCCGATCTAATAGTTGGCTCTCGAATCGACGAGCGACGCGTGCTGAGGTTGTCCGCGGGCCAGCTTAGCGACATTGGGGCGGAGGCGGCCGTTCTAATCCGCGCTGAGGCCCTTACTTACGAAGTAGGTAGTATGACCCACTCGGCCACGCTGTCGATGGGCGGTGGCACTCAACCTTGCGCCAGCGTCAGTTGTCGTATCCGCCATGTGGACCAACTGGTCCAGTTCGCCGCATTCTACAGCGACAGGGTCTACATTCATAACTTCCTCAGCAATCACGAGCACCACCCCGACTTTGGGTATATCCCTTCAATTGAGGAGCGTCGCTACACGCTGCTCGATGATCTCCATGTCCTCTCGCGCCTACGACCCCTGATCGAAGCGGGTCTAATCGTCCCGGTGACCAGTACCCGAGAAGTCTGCTCCCAATGCATCGCCTTAGACGCTTTCGGGGCCGACGCTGACAAGAGGTTTCTGCGAGAGCGAAAGCAGTTGGCCAAGCGCTTTTTGGAAGAAATGACGATCGCCCTCGACTACTGCGAAGGAGAGTGGTCGCTCGCCTGTCAAGCGCCTGAGGAACTCCTCGAGCATGGAGGCGCCTATACGTCCTATAACGCTCCGCCGGAGCCCCTTGCCCAAATGCCTCGAATTCTCCAGCGTGCACTCGATGGCGAGACCGTGCCGTTGTCGAGGGCGGTGAGGCTCAGATTGAAACATCACGAAGACTTAGCTGGCGACATTCTCGGAAGCGTAGTTTTCGAGATGGCAGTGTCAAAGATTCTTCGCACATCATACGTCAGCGAGACAGAGCTTCCGATTAAAATTCTCTCGGCGGTTTCCGGTGACCGTGATCTCGCGCGGCGCAACAGTCTAGTACAAAAGCACCTGACGTCTATCGTGCCATTCATAGGTGAAGCCTCGCCGGCCACCGTTGTTCAACTGCGACAACGCGAGGAAGAATCATTCCTTACTTACCGGCAGGCACTCAATAAGGCGATTGATGACGTCCGGGCTCAGCGCGCGAACTTGAAGGAGAGTGATGCTCGCGCCATCTATTCCGACGTGATAGCTCCAGGACTTGCTCGGCTTGACCGGGCGGTTCGAACCGCAAGACGCGACCTTCTTAAGGATCTCGGACGGTCAGTTACCGCCTGGGCGGGAGCCATCACGTTCGGCATGTACACGGGACTATTGCCAGATCAACTGCTGGGAGTGGCGAAGACGCTAGGGCTGACAAAGATTCTGGTAGATTTCGGCGAGGCGGCAGCAAAGCTTATGTCACCAGAGGACGCCATCAAGAAGGAAGACCTCTATTTCCTTTGGCGTGTTCGCCAGAGGAGCGACCAGCGACATCGGTTGGGTTCGGCAGACAAAGGCGTCACCTAGCTATATGTTCGAGCCGACGCCGTGAAACGTCGCAGGTCTTCGCGCGGGTTCCCGGCCGGCGCGGCTCAACAACACGTTAGGCGTCAACCAAGAAGGAGGTTCACCTGAAGGTCTCTACATGCTAAAACGCTTGTAGCCATTATCCCGTGGGCTCCGGAAATCAATGCGTTCCAACCATTTGCGAAGAGTAGCTGAGTGAGCGACACATACCGACCCGAAGATATACTCCCCGTAGCCAACCCAGTTGCAGTTGCTGCAGCGATGGCGGTACTCGACGATCATTTCGCAGCACTCAACGCCCGCGACGAGGCAGCGCTCGTCGCCACGCTGCACTTCCCGCACTACCGCTTGAGCAGCGGGGTCATGCTATCTGGGAACGTCCGGACAGCTACCTCGCGGACTTCTACACTCGGGCTGGTGAGGCCTGGCACCACAGTGCGTGGGACTTTCGCAACGTGATCACTGCTGGACCCGACAAGGTCCATCTCGATGTTCAGTTCACCCGTTACCGGGCCGACAACTCGGTCATTGGCCGATTCCGGGCGCTGTGGATCGTATCAAAGATAGACGGCCGCGGGGCCGCCCAGGCGCGCTCCAGCTTCGCGGCGTAAGGCAGACTCGCCGTTGCGAGAGAATATTGGGAGCGAAACCTGGTTTTTCTCAGACTATAAAAGACTGGAGCTCCGTCGCCTTTTTTGCTAAAAGAGCGACCTAACTTCAGGTGGAACGGACGGGCTATGAGCGCCGTACTATCACTAACTATCGAGTTCGCCCGCCGTTCACCCAAAACGTTCGGCGGACCGGTGGCCAGAACGATCGGTGAATTGGATCTCGGCCGCCAGGGGATGATTCAGATAAGCGTGAAAGGGCATCGTCTGGAACGACGCGATGCTTTGTCACCAGAAGTCGGGGTAGAACTGTTGACTTCGAACGAGTACGGGCTTCAGCTCGCGCCCGATCCCACTAACGCATACACAAGCGTTGGCCGGGGCACGACCAATAGCGGAGGCACTGATGGCTCCGGCTCAATCAGCCGAGTGATTCCGAGGACAGTCGCATGGTGAGCCGCCGATCCCTCGTATTCGCGCTTGTTCTAGTCACATTCGATACTGTGGCATTCGGACAAAGTGGGCAGTTCCAGCAGCCGCTGACGGGTGCACAGGATCCTGGCGTGAAGCAGATCGCAGGGTGCACGGCCGTGGGCCAGAGGGTCATCGCCGACTTGCATATCGGCGGACCAGTGAGCTGCATCGAATTCCCCGTGAGGGCCACCGGAGAGGATGTAACGATGGTCATCGTGCTGCACGGGTCCGGCATGGATTGCCCGGCAGGCTGCATATGGCAAGAAACCGTTGGTGTAGTCGCCAACGGGAAGGTCTTCGACGCCCCGAACGAGCCGTCAGACGAAACGATAAGGGGATTCATGCGCCAGGGGTACGGAGATTGGTGCGGTGTACCGGTGGGGGAAACAGGCCTGTACACTTCGAATGACGGCGGTCGGTTTGGGCGCTTCACGTATGCCGCGAAGCGCGGAGGTGGAAGCTTCCGGCACCCAGGACATGGAAACGAACCGCGCATCGATCTGTCGAAAGTGTCCGATACGTCATACGGCTGGCTTTACCGTTTCGCGCACTACAGTACCGAGAAGCCGATGCGCGACGAATTTCTAACCAAATGGCAGCTGCTCAACTCGGCGGCGGCATTGGGACAGCCAACGGTGTGCATCATCGACGGGGATCTCACGATTATGAGACACGGGAGAGCGGATCGGGACTCGTGGCCGATGCGCAAAAGCTTTCGGTTCAGCTCATGCCGCTTCCCGATCTTCCGGAGCGCACTATCGCAGACTACGTCGGCGCCTGTCAGAAACATCATGTTAACGTCCGGATAAGCGAGGTGCTCTGCCTATCCTATCTTGTAACATTCGGCGGCTTCGATGCGGTATGGCGTCGGATGCCGGAGACAACGCTGGACGGGAAGCTTGTCCTGCGCCGACAAATGTGTGTCGATGCTGCGATCAGCTTGCGGAAGCATAGAGAGCAGGAATATCCGGTACTGAAATAGTGCTGTTGATCCGATGTAGTTGGTTAAGCGTCTGGAGTTGGTCGCGGTCGGTTACATGACCTACGCGAGAGCGGGCGGGCTGCCCCCACCGCTCACGCCAGCGTTGAGCCTGTAGAAAAAGTCCCGGACGCAACCGAGTAGAATTTAAACGCGATATGAGCGACGATCTTCCAATTTCCGACTTCGCCGACCAGCTTCACGACGATCTCCTCGTGAAGCGGCTCACAGACAGTGACAACACAGGATTTTCGAAACGACTTAGAAAAAGGAGCGAGCGTGGACGAGGTACCGAAAACCGCCTCTGGGGGATTTTTCTACAGCCTCGTTAGGTTTCTATAGGAGCATTCAGTGCAAGAACCAGAAGAGCGAAAGTTTGGCACTCCACTGTCAGAGAAGGAAGCAGAGCAGTACTTCCGCTTGCGCGAAATGCTCTTTGAGTTCGCGCGACTGTTCGATTACGGCGAAACCAATGATCGAGCCATCGCCATCGTCGGGCCAGCATTCGTCGACACCCTACTCACAGAGATGTTGATCAACTTTCTCGTCGACGACGAGAAGGAGGTCCGGAGGCTTATGCAACCGGTAGCGCCTCTTGGCACGTTTGGCGCCAAAGTTTCGGCGTGCTACTGTCTCGGCCTGATCGGCGAAACGATCAAATCCGACCTTCGGATCATTGCGAAAATCCGTAATCGCTTTGCACATGATCTGCGCGCTGACTTCTCCGACGAGCAGATCAAGAGTTGGTGCAGGTCCCTTCGCTGGCACAGAGAATCTCTTTGCGAGCCACCGAGCGGTGCCACTACGCGCGACCTATTTCAGGTCGGTGTGAACCAGCTGGTGTGCCACCTAGACGGCCTCGTCGGTCTCGCCCGCTATCACAAACGGCCGAAGTCTAAGAGTGGGTAGCCCGAATGCGCGAGCAGAAACCTAACCAGGCGTCGAACAGTGCCCGAATTGCGGATACGTGGCACCGGATAAGTGATGCACGCATCTTTGGTAACAACGCTGCCTAACCCCCGGCTTAAGACTGATGTCGAGAACGCTCGCCTCAAGGCTCGCTTTTTCGCCACGGCTTAGCCGCATGGCGTTAGGGCTACGGTAAAGCACCAGGGGGTCTCGCTCGCGTACAACAACGGTCGATGGCTCGCCTTCTATCCTTCCGAGAAATCACCTCGATGGGAATCGAGACCGCCAAGAGATTCCCCCTGGCAATGGCGTCTTCAGTCCTTGCCACCTGGCTAGCAATCTTCTCATTCGATACAAACGGAACCAAGTTCAAGAATCCACTGATGACTGCAATGCTTGGCATCTTCGTGTTTGCGGCTGTCGAGCTCGCAACTGAGCAGAACTGGCCATTTAAAACGAAGCGCTTGGTGACATCAATAACGGCGGCCTCTGCTCTCACGCTCTTTGTTGCGTTGTCTGATTCGATGGGAGACACAGTGTATGGGTTAAGGTGCGCGCAATACTTCGTGGCTGCTCTTGCAGGCATGATCGTGCTGCCTTTTTTGGGACACGGAAGTCAGGATGGGTCTTGGTGGCATACTGTGAGAGTCGTTGAAGGCTCAGTAGTCGCTGGTTTCATCGCGGCGATTGTGTTCGTAGGGGCTGCCGCTGCCGTAGGCCTTTTTCATTTCTTGTTCGAAGTCCCTGTCGATGGCGTGGTTTATGCTCGGATATGGGCGGTGAGTGGCTTGCTGGTGGCACCATGGTTATTCCTGCGAGGAATTCCCGCCAAAGGCATTGATCCATCACGAGGCGAAGCGTATCCCCAAAGGCTAGGAACGATCACGAAGGCCGTCCTTATTCCGCTTGTGACTTTGTATCTGATCTTGCTCTACGGGTATATTATCCGCATCGCCGTTGCCCATTCTTGGCCGAAAGGCACGCTCGGCTACTTGATTGCAGGAATCACGATCTTGGGTCTATTAGCGCGGTCCGCACTCTTCCCAATTGCCGAGTCTACAAAGGGTTTTGCGGCGCTATATTTTCGTCATTTCCCCGGAGCTTTGCTACCTTTGCTTCTTCTTCAGATGCTTGCCATTTGGCGGCGGACAAGCGAGTACGGGTGGACAGAAAATCGGATATTGCTTATGACCTTCGCTCTATGGAGTTTGGCGCTCTCGCTGTATTTCGCATGGTCGAAGCGGCGAGACTTCAAGGTCATCCCAGTGTCATTGCTGGTCGGAGCAACATTAACTTCATTCGGACCATGGAGTCCCTACTCACTCGCAGTGCGGTCCCAGATTTCTCGTCTCGAAAAGACGCTCTCCCGCAATGGACTGCTAGCTCAAGAAAACGGCAAGATCACGGGCACGTCGGCTGCTGTATCGAAGGAAGATAGCGCTACAATCGGTGACGCATTGGAATTCATCGTTTCACGAAATAAACAAGCCCGTCTGCAGCCATGGTTTTCAGTAGACATTAAAGGTAAACGTGCCGTAGAGCTTGCTTCGCTGATCGGTACACCGCGTGCTGTTTCGTCATCGCAGAGCCGCGTGAGCGTCGTAGCGGAGAACGGCACAAACGAAATCTTAACGGTCACCGGGTACGATTATGCATGGCCCTTTTCTCTACCGAAGTTGGATACGCTCACAATTCCTAGCCATCGGGAGCAATTGACCCTTCGGATTGACGGAGACGCTCTCCACGTGAGCCTGGGCGAGAACGACAAGGTTGTGGTTCTTAAGAGTCTTCTCGATCAGACCAATGGCTGCCGCGACAAGCAATTTCAGACCGTAAAGTTACCACCAGAAGCTCGCCGATTTTCCGTAGAGTTTGACCGCGCCCTCGTGGCTGTCCAATTCGTGGGGATGGAAGCGGTTTGCGACACCAGTGGAATGCAGGTTATCTCTGCACATGGAACGGTACTTCTGAGGTATCGTTAATGGAAAGAGTCCTAACCCACGGTTGAGAGGGACGCGCGCAAAAACGCCGCGCGCCGCTCACCGTGAACGTTGAGCCTGTAGAAAAAGTCCCGGACGCAACCGAGCAGAATTTAAACGCGATATGAGCGACGATCTTCCAATTTCCGACTTCGCCGATCAGCTTCACGACGATCTCCTCGTGAAGCGGCTCACAGACAGCGACAACACAGGATTTTCAAACGACTTAGAAAAAGGAGCGAGCGTGGACGAGGTGCCGAAAACCGCCTCTTGGGGGGTTTTTCTACAGCCTCGTTAGGCGGATTAGGACGCTATGCACGAACGTTGGGGAAGTCGAGTAGGTTTTGTCCTTGCCTGGATACTCTGGATACAGCCGCAAGCTGCCGGGTACGTGGTGAACAATCTGTGGCGGCCGCTTGATGCATACCCCGAGGAGCA
>VBKY01000087.1 GCA_005879255.1 Deltaproteobacteria bacterium | reverse complement strand
CATTCTTGCTGAAGAGGGGCTGGTTTGGGACAGCAGTTTGTTGAACGACGATCTGCCGTATTTATTTGACGCGGGTTCGCGCAAAATCGTCGAGATCCCTTTCACGACGAGCACCGCCGACAAGACGTACGTGGGTTACCCTTATCCGCAACGCGGTGGCCCCGATGGATTGGCGAGCGTGTGGAACAATGAGCTTGACGTGCTGTACCGCGAGAGCGAGAAAGCGCCGCGCCTGATGAGCTTGAGTCTGCAAACCTGGGCAACCGGACGACCCGCTTCTCTGCGAGTGCTTGGACAGCTCCTGGATCGCTTGGTCGGCCACGAAGAATTGCGCTTCGCGCAGTGTAGCGACGTCGCCGGCTGGCGTTTGAATTCCGCCGCCGGGTGAACACTTCAAAGGAGTCCTCCATGTGGAACGGGAAAGGTTATAAGAGAAGTTTCCGCTGGCCTCAGAATGTGCGGCTGCCGATCGCCGTCAGCGTGCATCACCAGTCGGAGGAGGCCACGTGTCCGATGCCGGATGGCCAACCCGATCCCTTCGATTACAGCGAGAGGCAGTACGGCGCGCGGCGCGGCGCCTGGCGTTTGCTCGAGATCATGGCGAAGCATGGGGTCCGAGGCACCTGGCTAATCTGCGGCGCGACACTGGAGAAATATCCGGAAGTGTCGCGCGCCGTGCAGCAAGCCGGCCACTGTATCGCGGGCCACACCTACGCGCACGAGATGATGTGCAATATGCCGCCGCATAGCGAAATCGCGCTGATCAAGAAAACGGTCGCGGTATTCGAAGACTTGTTAGGCGAGCATATCCGTGGATGGCGCACCTGCTTCGCGAGTCACAATACGCTCGATTTGTTGCTGGAGCACTCGGACATCGAATGGGACGGCAGCATGTGGAATGATGATCTGCCGTCGCTGATCGAAGGCCACGGCCGGGAGATTTTGGAAATCCCGTTTGCGACCTACAGCGATACCGCGCTGGGTGTCGACATCACCAATCCGGCATTCCCGCCGACGCGGTTCTCAACCTGGAACGCCAATCCTCCCGATTTCATGCTGCGCGGTCTCAAGTCCGCGTTCGACGCTTTCTACGAGCGCGGCGCGGAGCGCGCGGTCATGATGCCGCTCGTCGTCCATGACTTCATCACCGGCCGTCCGTTTAGGTCGAAGGTTCTCGATGAATTTCTCACCTACGCAAAGCAATTCGACGGCGTCGTCTTTACCGGCCATGACGAACTGGCCCTCTGGTCGAGAGAGACCGGGGAATTTGGAAAGGAATAAGCAAGTGACACTGATCCAACGACATAAGATTTTTGCCGCGCTGCTGCTCTGGAGCTCGCTATTTTCAATCAGTCACTTGTTTGCCGCCGACTTGCCGGTCGTTCGCGCTAGCTACAATGCGATCGGCGGCGTCTTCACGCCGCTTTGGCTCGCGCAAGAAAATAAACTGTTCAACAAATACGGCATCTCGGTGGATTTGAAATTCTTGCCGCTGACAACCGGGACTCAGGCGCTGCTCACCAAAAACGTCGATATCATCACACCCGGCGGCGAGTTGCTCGAGGCCGGGCTCAACGGCGAAAGAGTTGTTTACATCGCCGGCATCGCGAACAAAGTGGTGCTTTCCATCTTTGCCAAGCCGGAGATTCAATCGCTGGCCGATCTGCGCGGCAAAGTTGTTTCGGCGCTTGCTCCCGGCTCCATCAGCGATCATCTGGCGCGGATTCTTTTTCAGGAAGCCGGCCTGGTGCCGGGGCAGGACGTCAAAATGCTTTACTTGAAAACTGGGCCCGAGATCCTCGCTGCGCTCACGACCGGAGTGATCGACGCGGGGATTATTTCGGCGCCGGTGACCCTCAAAGCGCGCCAGGCGGGCTTTAAAGAAATCGTCAACGTTCCCGAGCGAAATATCCCGATGATCCATGCGGGATTGGCCACGACGCGAGACTTCATGAAAGAACATCGCGAGCGCGTCCGGGGCTTTCTGCAGGCGTATATCGAAGCGGTGAAATATGCTGCCACCAACCCGAAAGAAACGAAACAGGTGATCGGCACCTATACCAAAACCACCAATCAAGAGGACCTGGACGAAACCTATCAAACCTTCGTCAAAGTTTGGGAGCGCGTACCCTATGTTTCGACCGCCGGAGTGCAGTCGGTGCTGAACTTCACGCGCCATGCCGGCGCCAAAACGGCGAAGCCGGAACAGTTCATCGACAACTCGATTTTAACCGAGCTTGAAAAAAGCGGATTCGTGAGCCAGGTATTTGGTCGGTAAAGCTTTAGAGTGGATTTGGGCAAGTCTTCTCTGAAAGAAGTCAAACTGCTCGGCAGACCACGGGAAAGAGTCTTTTCTTCAACCGCGACGGTAAGATGACACTTCAATTTCCAGTCCCCTAATTTGACGCTGGTTCACGGCAGCAAATTTGTTTATAACTCGACCATATCAACGAATACGTGCCCGATAATTTTCGAACCGCCGCGAGTCCCTGGCGGCGGTTAAGCACGTGCTTTAGGAAGTTAGAAATAACTATGAAACTCTATGATCTTGCCGGCGCGGAAGATGATCTACGCTTCAGCCCTAACTGCTGGCGCATCAAAATGGCGCTGGAGCACAAGGGTCTAGTCGCTGAAACAGTTCCGTGGCGCTTCGTGGAAAAAGATGTCATCGCATTTTCGAAGCAGAAAGCCGTTCCGGTGCTGGTCGACGGCGATAAGAGCGTCTCTGATAGCTGGGAGATCGCGAGGTATCTCGACAACGCCTATTCGGAGAGACCAAGTCTTTTTGCAGGTTCAGCGGGCGAAGGATTGGCGCTGTTCGTGAAGTTCTGGTGCGAGCAGACTCTGAATCGCATCATACTGAGAATCATCCTTCCGGATCTGTTTAGGTGTTTACATGAAAAGGATAAAGCCTATTTTCGCGAGTCGCGCGAAGCCCGCTTCGGCACGACACTGGAACAATATGCGTTGCCATCTGAAGAGGGAGTTTCGTTGCTGCGTGACGCAATATCCCCGATGCGGGCGACTCTTCAGCGCCAGCCGTATCTAGCCGGAGCGCAACCGAATTTCGCCGATTACATCGTGTTCGGCTCATTTCAGTGGGCGCGTGCAGTATCGCCGGCGGCTCTGCTGGAAGTTGGCGATCCGGTTTTCGAGTGGCGTGAGCGGCTGCTTGACGCCTTTGGAGGTTTTGCTCGCAACGCGCGTCACTGCGGCACCTGAGATTTTGCGGCTAGCCGCGGCCTTTGATGTAATACTGCTTGATAGACTAAGACTGACCGGTTTGCGACGAAAATCGGTTTGACGCTGCCAAGTCAGGCTGTTATTCCTCGATTTGGTGCGGGAACCGCAGCACGAAGCGATCTTCCGAAAAAGAATTTTTCACCCAGGTCTCCACTTTAGAAAGAGGAGTTGCCATGCAAATTCTCAAAGGTGATTTAAGCGACATAAAAGGAATACCGCCGAGCGGGTTATGCGTCGGCGTTCATCGGGCCGGCGCCATCCACCAGAAAATGGTGGCAAAATACGGCGATCGTCTGGCGGTTTGGTCGCTACGACCGGATCTTGATTTCATTGCGTTCAAGAAGGAGGGCTTGGGAGAACAGGGCATTCGCTCAACGAGCGATATGGAATCGATCGAGGCGACTGAAAAACTGATTTATGGCGTGCGCGGAGCGCCACCTGAGGTGAGAGAAAAGGCACGGGAAAAAGGTCTCACATTGCTGGCGGACGCTACTTGTCCTTTTGTCACGCAGCAGGAAGAGGCGGAAATTGAGCTACTAAACGCTGGCTGTCATCTAGTGGTTTTGAGCAGTCGTACGCATCACGGCATTCCAAGGCTTCAGGGAATCGCGCGAGACAAGGGGAAAGAAGTTTTCATCGTCGAGCGTGAAGAAGACATAGATGCGATTCGCGTCACTCGTTTCGAGCCCATCGGCGTGATCGTGCAGACAACCTTCTGGCTGGAAACTTATAAGAAGATTATGGCGCGCATTCTCGAGCGTTTTGCCAACGTTCAGGTTAGAAATACGGCCTGTATCGATTCTCTGCAGCGTCTTCCGGAAGTCGAGAAGCTCGCCAAGGAAGTCGATGCGATCATTATTTTCGGCTGGACCGAAGGCGCCTTCAATGAGCATGTGCACAAAATCGAAAAAGTGGATGATCTGCAATTGGACTGGCTCAGGGGCAAGGAAAAAGTGGGCATCATCGGCGCGAATGAGACCCCGGAGTGGATGATCAATGAAGCGATCGAGCGCATTAAAAGCATGGCGGCGTAACTATGGCGAAAGTGACTTTTATGCCGGCCGGACAGTCTTTCGAAGTCGCTACAGGAACCACAATACTCGTTTCGGCGATCCATAATGGTTTGGCGCTTCGACACGACTGCACCGAAGCGATTTGTGGCACGGATCGGGTAAAGATCCTCTCCGGCAAACACCACCTGAGCGAAAAAACAGAAAACGAGGAGTTGACGCTCGAGATGATGAACGCAGGGCCGGACGAGAGATTAGGGTGCGTCGCTCGGGTTTTAGGCGATGTCACCGTCGAGCTGCCCGAGTAAGCAAGTTAAAGAGGAATGGCGGCACCAGTGGCGATTTTAGCGAAACCCGATGATCATCGTGGCATTCCCAAGATGTCGGAAGCAGTCGTCGATGCAATGCGGCTGGGCTGGAATGTGAGATTTTGAATGTGCTTGGGTAATCGGAGATATGCCTTCTCAAAATCGGGTGTTATATGAACAGTTGAAATCGGCCGGGGCATCCGGCTACCGACCTAACACAGCTAAAGAGGAAACGCTCTTCGTCCGTCCCTGACGGTAGGCGGCATCGCCGCGAGATATCTTCTCCAGCGCATCGCTGACTTCGGTGAGACGCCGCTTTAAAGCGGCATACTCGGCAGCATCGACAAGGACGACTGGTTTCCCTGCCAGCTTTTTCGGGACGCGGATCGAAACCAAATTTTCCGCTGTTGAAGAAACGTGCTTACGCATGATGGCCCTCCAAGTTCTTCTAGCATACTCAAGTAAGCCTGGCTTTTCCAACCGGGAGCCAAATGGGGTCGCGTCTTTTGCCTTTGAGGTTTCTCATCTGATCTTAGACGTTTCACGGAATTACGAACGGCGAAATCTTTGCCGACGGTTCGGGCCGGCCATGTAGGAGATTCAAACTTGAGATTGCCGAAGTTGACGCCTCGTTTCGTTTCCACTACGTTCAGCGCAGTTTGTCGCCGGCCCTGCTCGACAGGCGGGGCGATCATCAGTCCTTAATCAACGCTATCGTTGCGAGGAGAAAGCCGGTGCGTAAAACAGGATGGATCGCGATTGTTCTCCTTTCAGCCTCTTCAATCTTGCTTCCTGCCGTGGCCGAAAACACCTTTTGTGCGGAACAGCCGGCGAAGCCGACTCCCGTCCGCATCGGCATCGTGTCGCGCAGCACATTGGACATGCCCTTTTACGTGGCGCGGGA
This sequence comes from Deltaproteobacteria bacterium, assembly GCA_005879255.1. The sequence goes on along the minus strand of VBKY01000087.1, from coordinate 23,534 downwards.
GCGAAACTTTTTCCGCGAGGAAGGTTTGGAACCCGAGATCATTCTGATTAAGGCGAACCTGGCGGTGCAAGCGCTGTTGGGAGGCAGCATCGATTTCGGCACCGCGACGGGAACCGCGGTCAGCGCGATCGTCAACGGCGCCGACGTCAGGGTCGTTCTGGCGATGAGCGACGCGCCTTCATTTGATTTAATCGTCCAGCCGAGCATCACCAGCGTTCAACAGTTGCGCGGAAAGAAGATCGGCGTTGCCGGAATCGGCGGCCTGACCGAGATTTTGGCTCGCCAGATCCTGATTGCGAATCACGTACCGCCCGAGCAAGTGACTTTCCTGCCGCTCGGCGCAAGCGACGTCACCTATGTATCCTTGAAGGCAGGGGTGATCGAGGCCACCATGCTGCAGATCCCGCAGACCTTTATGGCTCAAGATGAGGGCTTTCGAAAAATCGCGTCGGGCGGCGATGTTTACCGGATCATCCAGGGCGGGTTGGCAGCGGCGAAAACGACCGTCTCCGATCGTCCGGAGCTCGTGACCAAAACGATCCGTGCGACCCTGCGGGCAGTGCGCTGATCAAGAACGACAAGAAGTACGCCTTGGAGTTTATGAAGGGACCGTATCTCGACATGGGGAAGGAGCGGGAACGGTTCACCGAACGCGCCTATGACGCGGCGGTGCGGGGATACGTGCTATCGGGCCTGGTGGACGAAAAGTTGCAGCGGGAGATGATCGCGTCCGCGGCCCAGCGCGTCAAAGCCGCGTCGCCCGCCCCTGAGCGAGTTTTCGACTTTAGCTTCGCGCGCAAGGTGAGTGCGTCTTTGCAATAGACGCTGCTTCAGCCAGCAGGGGGCGCGGAGGACCGCGCGAAGACCGGAAGAGCGGGAATAGAGACCGGGTCGGACCTGAGTCTGGATTCTATGACTATTGATTCTTGCAGCTGAACAGATCGCAAAACAAAAAGTTCTTCGATTGCGATTTCCTTTACGCGACTTTAAAGATGCGAGCCGGATTCGGCTGGCCCTTGAGCGCCACCGGCCCCAAATCTTCAATACCCGACATTGCCCCGTCAAGACTTCGACGCACGTCTTCAGAGATCAACAGCCGGGCTTGAAACTCCTTGGTCGCCTGCTCCAGTCTTGACGCCAGGTTCACGACATCGCCGATAATTGTGTATTCTTTGCGATCGGTGGAGCCGACGTTTCCAGTGACGGCCTCGCCCATGTGAAGCCCGATCCCCACCCGTGTCGGGTGAATCTTGCCCGCCGCGTTCAGCCGGTCGAGGCGCTCGAGTATTTCCAGCGAGGCTTTCACCGCATGGCCGCAGCGCTCGGTGTCCTCGACAGGGGCCCCAAAAACCGCCATGAATCCGTCGCCGAGAAACTTATTGACGATTCCCTGGTGTTCGTTGACGATGTCGATCATGAAGTCGAACAAGGTATTCAGATAAGCCATCACGGCCTCCGGCCGCTCGCCGGCCGCGTAACTGCTGAAGTTCCGAATATCGAGAAACATCACGCAGACGTTGCGCAATTCGCCGCCGAGCTCGATCGGCTGATGGAGCAATTTGTCGGCGATTTGCGGCGAGACGTATTGACCGAAGATCCGCACCGCGCGATCGCGTTCTTGAACCGTGCGCAGCGAGAGCTCGACTTGGCGCCGGATTTCTCTAGCGACCAGTCCGGCGACCAGGCCGGCCATCAATAGAACGAGAGAGCGATTGAAATGAAAAACCGGCGTGCGCCAAAACGACGCCTGCGCCTCGGGCGCCAATGTGCCGATCACAGCGTACGCAAAAATGAAGTGCTCCACGGCTGCGACCAGGCCGGTAAAGAGACATAACCGAACGTCCAGTCGAAGAATCGAGAGCAGGATAAAAAAGAAATAGAGCAGGAACGCCGGGGAGCCAAGTGCGTCTCGAGCGCCCATCAAGGACACCGCCATGAACATCAACACGGTCGGAATCGACGTCTCCAAGAAAGTATTCAAGAAGCGAACAGCGACGTGGGGCTGGCGTCGATGCTTGATCATCCAGCCGATTCCCGCGCGCAGCGCCCATTCGTAAGCCACCACCAGCCCGTGTAACGACATGATCCAGGGCCATTGAGCTTGAAACCGGACACGGAACTCGGGAGCGAGAGGCCCCGGCACAAAGGCAAAGAAGCTGTAGACGCAAGCGGCGAACGCGAAGAGCCCCGCCAAGATGGTAACTCGCCGCCGTTCGCTCCGCAGAATTTCCGTCGTCAGCGAGTCCTGATAGATACGTGCCCAATCGAGCATTTTAGCGGGTGCGTTGCTCATCGGAATGGGGCGGCTATTGAAGCGACCGGATTGCCGAGCAGGCGGCACCGACGCGACTGCCTGTAGCTATCCTGTTCCACGCGGCTTCTCTATCACGTTTCCCGAATTCCGGAAACGTGGGAAATGTATGGTTGGTGTCTGCCGACAAGGCGATACGTTTACGGCTCGACTATCTTTGTTGATTTGCCAAAACCTGGGATTGATTCAGGGGAAAAGTTGCTTTTCCGCTGCAAACGGCGGTCGCTGGACTTGCAGAGCGACCCCTCGCAGCGGTAGATTCCCGCTATGATCAATAACATTGAATACGAAGTAGACGAGTGCGATCTCGAGTATCAGCGCCTGGCAGGCAAGGCGTGGCTCGCTCGCATTTATCAACCCAAAGGAACAGGTCCGTTTCCGACCATCGTCGACGTGCACGGCGGTGCATGGCACAACGGCGATCGGATGAACAATGCCGGCATCGACCGAGCCCTGGCGGCCAAAGGCATCGTGGTGGCCGCTGTCGATTTCCGCCAGCCGCCCGAGGCGGGCTATCCCGCTTCTATCTGCGACGTGAATGTGGGGATTCGCTGGCTCAAGGCGCACGCGGCCGACTTCAACGGAACGACCGCTGTGGGAGCGTTCGGCAATTCCAGCGGCGGCCATCAAGTCGTGCTGAGTGCGCTTCGACCGCGACACGCCGCTTATTCGGCGCTGCCGCTGCCCAACCATTCTGAGATCGATGCCAGCCTCAGCTATGTGATCGCTGGCTGGCCGGTGATATGTCCGCTGTATCGCTTCCACTTCGCCAAAGAGTTCAACCGTGAAGAACACATCAAGGCCCACATCGATTACTGGAAGACAGAAGAAGCGATGGCCGAAGGGAGCCCGCAGACGATTATCGAGAAGGAAGAGCAGATCGAGCTACCACCGATATTGATGTTGCTGAAGGCGAACGACAAAAACCATCCGCTGGAAATGCAGGAGCGCTTCATCGCGTCCTATCGCAAACGCGGCGGAGCGATCGAGGCACAGACCTTCGACGGCCTGCCGGAGCACCGAATGGTCCCGTCACCAAGCCAGCCGGAAACGATGCGTGCGATAGACACCATCACCGGATTCATTCGGCGGCAAAGCGCCTAACAGGCTGCTCGGGTGCAAAGCCGCTTGCCCTGAGCATGTCGAAGTGTGCGCTCAATCGTTTCATTGGGATTGGAGTGATGGAGTTGTGGAGTGATGGGTTTCAGGCCCAATACTCCAATATTCCATGACTCCGACACTCCATTTTCTGCTCGCGCCGCGTCTTTGGTTTCAGGCTTTAAGAACCTTAGAGAGATCCCGCTGGGCGCGCGCTCAGTATCTGCCCCTTTGCACCTTCGCATCCGGTTTTGCTAATTCTTCCTCGTGCGCTGGGACAATGCGCACCGCGCAGGCTTTGTACTCGGGGATTTTAGCGAGGGGGTCCAAGGCATCGATGGTAAGCAGGTTGGCGGCGGCTTCGACAAAGTGCATCGGGACAAAGACCACGCCCAGGGTGGTCCGCTGTGTCACCCACGCGTGCAGAACGATGGAGCCGCGGCGCGATGAAACGCGCACGGTTTGCCCATCTTCTATCTTGAGGCGCGCAGCGTCCGCGGGATTTATTTCGATGCGGGCTTCAGGATAGAGGTCGTCGAGCTTCGAATGGCGCGTCAGCGTGCCGCCGTGCCAGTGTTCGAGCAGGCGCCCTGTGGTCAAGATAAAGGGATATTCATCGTCCGGCATCTCGACCGACGGCACGTATTCAAGCGGATGGAATTTGCCCCTGCCGCTGGGAAAGCTCTCGGCGAAGAGATACGGCGTGCCGGGATGATTATCATCCCACACCGGCGTTTGCAGTCCCTCTTTTTCGAGGCGTCGATATTTCACTCCAGAATATTCAGGCACCACACCGCCCATCTCTTCGAGCACTTCGGCCGGGCTATGGTAGGCCCACAAGGCTGACTTGGGACGGCCGAGTCGCTTTTCGATGCGCTCGGCCAGACGACAGATGATCTCCCAATCGGGGCGCGAATGGCCGCGCGGTTCCAGTGCCTTGCGCACGAGCTGCACGCGCCGATCGGTATTGGTAAACGTGCCGTCTTTTTCCGCCCAGGATGCCGCCGGCAAAAAAACGTCGGCGTAGGCGCCGGACTCGTTGATAAACAAATCCTGCGCGACCAGGAACTCTAGCTGCTCCATCATATGACGCGTGTGATTCAAATTGGGCTCGGACATCATCGGATTCTCGCCCATGATGTGAAGCGCGCGCACGCCCCCCGGTCCCACGGCGCTCATGATCTCCGTGGTTGTCAGTCCCAGTTTGCGGCTGAGCCCGCCCGGCTCGATGTTCCAGGCCTGCTCGAACTTCCGCGCTGCCGCTTCGTCGTCGACGCGCTGATAACCCGGATAGTGCCACGGCATCGCGCCTGAATCCGAGGCGCCTTGCACATTATTTTGCCCGCGGAGCGGATTCAGTCCCGTGCCTTTGCGGCCGATCTGGCCCGTGAGCAGCGCCAGGTGGATGAGCGCCATCGCGTTGTCGGTGCCGTGCGAATGCTCGGGAATGCCCAAGGCCCAATAAATCGCCGCGTTCTTCGCGGTTGCGTACATCCGCGCGGCTTGAACGATCAGGTTACGGTCGACGCCGGAAATCGCCTCGCCATATTCGGGCGTGAACCTATCCAGTGATTTGGCGAATTGTTCGAAACCTTCGGTGCGCTGCCGGATAAAATCTTCATTGTACAGCCGCTCCTTCACAATGACGTGCGCCATCGCGGAAAAAAGCGGCACATCGGTGCCCGGCTTCTCGGGCAGCCAGAGCGTCGCCCAGTTCACCATCTCGACGCGCCGCGGATCCACCACGATGAGCTTGGCGCCGTGGTTGGCGACGGCGGCTTTCATTTGCAACGCAATGATCGGATGGGTTTCGGCGGTGTTCGAGCCGGTGACGAGGAAAACGTCGCTGTGAATGACTTCCGCGGCGGTGTTGCTCATCGCCGAAGAGCCGATCGCCATTTGCAGCGCGACCACGGAAGCGGCATGGCACAAACGGGTGCAATGATCGATGTTGTTGGTGCGAAAGACGGCGCGATACATTTTCTGCAGCAGGTAATTGTCTTCGTTGGTTGCCTTGGCGCAGCAGTAAACCGCCATCGCGTCCGCGCCGTCGCAGTTGTAAATCTCCACCAGCCGGTCGGCGGTGTAGTCGAGCGCTTCAGCCCATGAAGCTTCCCGCCACTCGCTGCGATCGAAGGCTTGGGTGCGCGCGCTGGGCGCCTGAGGGGTTTTTCGGATGAGCGGCACGGTCACCCGATCCTGGTTGTAAATGAAGTCGTAGCCGAAGCGTCCTTTGACGCATAGGTTGCCGTGGTTGACCACTCCGTCAAACGGCGAGGTCACCTTGTAGACGTAGTCGTCTTTGATGTGCAGCTCGAGGCTGCAGCCCACGCCGCAATAGGGGCAGGTGGTGGGAACGATCCGATCGGCATTGATCATGGCGATTTCCTATGGCGCTTTTTTCCGGCTTTGGTCGCTTGCATGATTTCATCCAGGCTCACGCCCTGCTCCAGCAGCCACTCGCGTTTGGGCTTGAGCGCGCCCGTGGGGCAGACGCCGACGCACTGACCGCAAAACACGCATGTGGTCTCGGGCATCGGCTTGTCGTAGAACGTGCCGATACTGGTTTCGAAGCCGCGTCCCGAGAAGTTGATCGCATAGGTGAACTGCGCGTCCTCGGCGCACACCTGCACGCAGCGCCAGCAAAGAATGCACTTGGAGTAGTCGCGGATGTACATGGGATTGTCATCGAGCACAGGATGCTCGCGCCGCTCCGCCTCGGGAAAGCGTGCGGGATCGGCACGGTAATCAGCTAGAAACTTCTGAATCTCAGGCGCCTGAGAAAGATCCACCGCCGACGCGAGCATTTCCAGTATGGTCCGGCGGCTGCGCTCGGCTCTGGAGCCGGTTGTCGAGACCTGTATGCCTTCGCGCACGGGAGTCAGGCACGACGGCACGAGCGGCTTCACGCCATTGACCTCGACCACGCAGACGCGGCAGAGACCGTTCGCCGTGCAGTGGTCGTGGTAGCAAATGGTCGGAATCTGCCGTCCGAGTTGCTCCGCGGCCTTGAGAATCGTGGTGCCAGGGGGCACCGCGACGGAGTCGCCGTCGACGGTAAGTGTCACATTAGCCATAACGTTCAGTCCTTTTGACGTAGCGCCTGGAGTACTGGAGTGGTGGAGTAATGGAGTATGCTCTTGAATCCAACACTCCAATACTCCTGTACTCCAACACACCGTTTTTACTATTTCTCTCCACTAAACATCTCCGGCCATAGCTTCATCGCGCTCAACACCGCGGTGGCGGCCGTCTGGCCGAGGCCGCAGAGCGAAGCGTCGATCATCGTCGAACCCACGTCTGTCAAGCGTTCCCGATCACCGGGAATCGGACGACCTGACGCGACGCGGTCGAGAATTCCATGCTGGTGCACTGTGCCGAGCTGGCAGGGGTAGCACTTGCCGCAGCTTTCGTCGGCAAAGAAGTGCGCCAACCGCTTCAGCACGTCGCGCATGTCCGCGCTGTCGTCGAACACCATGACTGCGCCGGAGCCCAGCGGCAGGCCGGCGGCACTTAACTGCTCAAACGATAAACTGACGTCCAAATCCTTTTCAGTGGCAAAGGCTCCGGCCGCGCCGCCCATGAGCACCGCTTGGAGCGTGCGTCGTGGTTTCAATCCGCCCGCGAGATCAAACACTAGATGACGCAACGTAACGCCGAACGGGACTTCATAAAGCCCCGGCTTCTCGACCTGGCCCGAAACACAAAAGAGCTTTGGACCGGGCGAACGCTCCGTGCCCATTTTCCGATATGCGACGGCGCCTGCTTCTATAATGAGGGGCACATTGCAGAATGTCTCCACGTTGTTGATCACGGTGGGTTTGCCGAATAGGCCGCTCGTTGTCGGAAACGGTGGCTTAATACGGGGGAAGCCGCGCTTTCCCTCGATGGATTCCAGCAGCGCGGTTTCTTCGCCGCAAATATAGGCGCCGGCACCGAGGCGCATTTCAATGTCGAAAGCCAATTCAGAGCCGAGAATATTTTTTCCGATGATGCCGGCATGCCGCGCCTCTTCCACCGCCTCGCCCATGACCTTGAACGCGTAAGGAAACTCGCCGCGAACGTAGAGATATCCTTTGCACGCGCCCCCCGCGTGCGCGGCGATGATCATTCCTTCGATCGTTCGGTGCGGATCTTGTTCCATCAAAATCCGGTCTTTGAATGTCCCGGGCTCGGATTCATCCGCGTTGCAGACGATATACTTGGGTTGTCCGGGCGCTTGTGCCGCGCCCTCCCACTTGATACCGGTCGGGAACGCCGCGCCGCCGCGTCCGACTAAGCCCGAAGCCTTCACTTCAGTGATCACAGCTTCAGGTGTCATCGCCAAAGCCTTTTTCAATCCCGCGTAACCGCCCCTACTCTGGTACTCGCCAAGCGACATCGGGCGACCTCGACCACAATTGGCCGTAAGGATTCGGATATCGCCGCTGACAAAGCTCATCGGGGGTTGCGTCCGTCGAGCACAGATCGCAGCTGCTTGCTCCGGTGCGGCATGTCCAGCAGCGGCGTCGCCGACAAGCAGCGCCGGCGCGTGATCGCACAACCCCAGGCACGGCGCATGCTCGACGGTAAACTCACCGTCCGCGCCCACTTCGGCCCGCGCGATTGTCAAATGCCGGTCGAGCGCCTGCGCCACGGCGTCGGCGCCGGCAAGCGCGCAAACGGGCGCGCTGCACACGCGCACGATGGTTCGACCCATCGGCTCGCGAGAGAACATCGCATAGAAATCAATGACGCCGTGCACATCCGCGAGCGGCACGCCCAAAGCGAGACTCACTTCTGCCGCAACGGGTTCCGGAATCCAACCGCGTAATTGCTGCGCAGCGTGCAAAGCCGGCAAGAGCGCAGCGCGGCCTTGGGGCGCGAGCTCAGCGAGGATAGAGCGCAGGCGAATGAGATCGGGATCAGACATGGAGAATCTCAGGCTCAAATATCCTAGCAGGTTCAAATGCGCGCTGCACCACTTACATGCGCTACTACGCCGGCAGCGGTACATCACGGTCACTCACCCGTGAAAAAGAATCCCGCCAGCGTTTTCCTAAGATTACGAAGCGAGTCCGAAGCGAGGGTTGGGTATTTACAGGTTGTTGAAAAAGGTTCGGAATGCTTCGAGAGCCTCAGCATGAACGGAAAATCGTCAATGATATCAAAATTCTCCCGTTCGTTCCTTCGTCCAGCTCAGGACGGGCTCTGAGCCGCGTCGAAGGACGCCGAGGAGTTTTTCAACAGCCTGTTTACTTTTGTTGTTTCAGATAGAACTTTAAAAAATCGGCTGGAACGAAAAGGAAAAGGCTCCCGTCCGGAGTTGTGTAGTTAGCTCCCGCTGCAAATGAAGTCCTAAACAACTCCAGACGGACCCATATTCAATTTACTTTTCTTATTGCTCTGAAACGTCGACGGAGTTTCCCTCCGGATCCGGTACGTGATATTGGCCGTATCGACATGACTTCGATCTGGCGCGTAGATGAGGCCATGTCAAAAAACTATGGGTGGCGGCGTTTTTTCTTCGCCGTTGACGCATCGGCAACACGGCAAATTCTCGTTCCCGCGGATTTGATCAGGCAATTGGGTTCAGCATCCTTTCCGCCACATATGGTAGGCTGGGCGAACGCCGCTTGGGCCGTTGTGCTTCTCATGGCGCTTTGGTATCTCGTATGCGGCTGGAATGAGCAACGCAAACAATCCGGTGTACTGAAAACGTAACGGAAAAGTTCGGTATGAGCGATACAGCAACAAAAGAGATTCACTTTGTCGTAAGCGAAAAGGCCGGCGCAGTTTCCGGCTTGCTGATGAGGCCGAGCGACGCCCAAGCTTGTCTTATTCTGGCCCATGGAGCGGGTGCCGGGATGCGTCACAAGTTCATGGATGCCGTAGCGAAAAAGCTCGCCGAGCTCGGTGTGGCGACTTTGCGTTACCAGTTTCCCTATATGGAAAAGCGCATCAAGCGACCCGACTCTGAGGCTGTGCTCACAGATACAGTACGCGTCGCGGTTGCGGCGGCGAAAAAGCATACCGGCGATCTGGTGCTGTTCGCCGGCGGCAAGTCGATGGGCGGGCGTATGACGTCGCTCGCGGCGGCCAAAGCGCCCCTGGATGGCGTGCGTGGTTTGATCTACTTTGGCTTTCCGCTGCACGCCGCGGGCATGCCTGGCGCGGAGCGCGGTAAACATCTCAGCAACATCGACGTGCCGATGCTTTTTCTTCAAGGTTCGCGTGATGCGCTGGCGGATTTGAAACTGCTCAAACCACTGTGTAAGCAGCTCGGCAACCAAGCTGAATTATTCGTCATCGAAGGCGGCGATCATTCGTTTCACGTGCTCAAGAGCGCACGCAAGTCGGATGTCGAAGTCTTAGACGCCGTGGCTGATAAAGCGGCGGGATGGATGGGAAAAAATGTATGAATCGTTCAAGGTTCCAGGTTCCAGGTTCAAGGAGACTCGGAAGTAGGGATTCACCACAGAAATACAGAGGTCGCAGAGTAGGGGCGACCGGCGGTCGCCGTCAATCGCACATTTCTTGAGATCCGACCTTGAACTTTGAACGTTGAACGTGGAACAGGTTTAATTCAGAAATGTATCCAACAACGGAGAAAGAAGCACTCGAAGCGCTGAAGGGTGACGATCGCGAGCTTGCTGCCACGGCGGAGGCCGTTCTGTGGCGAACTTGGTGCTCCGCCGGCGATTTCGAAGCAGATCGGATCTTTCGCGCGGGGGTGGATGCGATGCAGCAAGCTAAGTTGGCAGAAGCGGAGGAGCTATTCAGCCGCGTCATTCAGATTAAACCGGATTTTGCCGAAGGCTGGAACAAGCGAGCAACGGTGCGTTACCTGCGGCGAAATTTTCGCGGTTCTGTTGGAGATTGTCGGGAGACCTTGGCGCGTAATCCAAATCACTTCGGCGCCTCATCTGGCCAAGGGTTGTGTCACCTGTCATTGAACGAGTTTCGCGAAGCGGCCATTTGCTTTCGCCGCGCGCTGGAAATCCATCCGCATCTCGAGGCCGTGCGCCACAATCTCGCCTTGGCCGAAGCCGAAGGCGGCGGCAGCGGCTATCTGCATTAACTATAAAAAGGATTTAGCCGCAAAGAACGCAAAGAGCACAAAGAAAAGAGAACAAAAATTGGAAGCACGAAATCCGAAATTCGAAACAAATTCAAATAAACAAAATTGAAAGCACCAAATCCGAAACTGAAGCTTCAAACAAAGTCAACGACAAAAATGAAGAACACAAAATTCCAAACGGGGATAGATTCGGACTCGGGGTTTTGAAATTTGGATTTGAGGTTTATTTAACTGCCAGTTTGTTTCGGATTTCGTGCTTCGGATTTCGGATTTTGAGTCAGGTTGCCTGCCGTGGCTTGGCGCGAGAATAATCTTAAGCGGCTGAAACCAAGAGGCACTGACCGCTAGACAATTTGCGCAAGCCGCGAAAGACATTGATCCTATGATGTCAAAGAAATGCAAGTACGCCCTCAAAGCGCTGATCCGGTTGGGTGGAGATTTTGGCGGCGGACACTTGCTGACGGACGACATCGCCCGCGCGGAGAATATTCCGAAAAAGTTTCTTGAACAGATTCTTCTCGATCTTAAACACGCCGGATACGTGCGCAGCAAGCAAGGCACGAAAGGCGGCTATCGTCTGGTCCGGGATCCGCGTCAGATTACCTTGGCGGAAATCTATCGCTTGTTCGACGGCGCGATCGCGCTGGTGCCCTGCGTGTCGCAAAAATTTTACGAAACATGCGACGATTGTCCCGACGAGAAAACTTGTCGCCTCAAGAGGGTGTTCATCGACGTTCGTGAACAGACCTACGAACTACTCTCGGGAATTACGATTGAATCCTTCCTGGACGGTTCTCAAAAGCCTAAGTTCGCGGCTAAAAGCATCGCCAAATAGCATTGGCATTTTTTCTATTCAGGTTCTTGACAAAACTGATCAATTCGCTTATCTATCAAATCTATCGAGTTAGTAGATAAACGAGAATCAGCACGGCAGCGAGATGATTCGGAAAATAATTGCGAGGGTTGAAACATGACCGCGCTGGAACGTTCGGGGTCGATAATGCGAAAGCTTTTCACGGCAAAGTCCGGCGGCGCTTTTCGGACCGAAGCGGATGCCGGGATGGTGCGGTTGATCGATTCGCCGCACCGATTGCCGGCAACGCCGATCGAACAGCGGCTGTCGTCCGCGCTTAAGGAAGCCGGTCCATTACCTGTTGCCTTGCTCGTCAAAAGAGTCGCAGTGGAACTCTATAGCGATGAGTTACGCAAGGGCGCCGCAGTCTTGGACATCGGGCTGCTCGGCGACCACATATTTAACCGCGATATCATCCGAGAGCTTGACGCGGGCAATGGAATTTTGTGGGCAATAAAATAGCCACGAGAGAGCTTTATGACAAAAAAGAATCGTACCTGGAGTTCTCACCTCGCCGGTTGCGCGAAGCGATACCATTCGGCGCGCTGTCGTCTCTAACGCCAGCATTGTTGGTTTTGAAGAGGTGGCCGGAGAAACTCCTCAGCCATAGTCCCGAGGTAATCCGTCTACTCATAAATCAAATCCGATTCATCGAAGAAAAGCGAAAACATGAATTTCAGATCTCTAACTTTGATATTCACTTTGTTCGGCCTTTTGCCGGCGGTCGAAGTGCTCGCGCAAAAGACACTGCTTAATGTTTCTTATGATCCGACGCGCGAGCTCTATCAGGAGTTCAATGGCGCGTTTGCCAAGCACTGGAAAGCCAAGGCCGGTGAGTCTGTTACCTGCAAACAATCGCACGGCGGATCGGGTAGCCAAGCTAGGGCCGTGATCGACGGTCTGGAGGCCGATGTCGTTACGCTTGCTCTCGCTCCGGACATTGATGCCATCGCCGAGAAGAGCAAGCTGATTCCTGCGGACTGGCAAAAACGCTTGCCCAACAATAGCAGTCCGTATACTTCAACCATCGTATTCCTGGTTCGCAAAGGAAACCCCAAAGGTATTCGCGATTGGCCGGATCTCGTAAAACCCGGCGTGTCCGTCATAACGCCGAATCCAAAAACTTCCGGGGGCGCTCGCTGGAATTATCTCGCGGCCTGGGGGTACGTCTTGGGAAAGTCGGGAAAGAACGAGGCGAAGGCGAAGGAATTTGTAACGGCTCTTTATAAGAACGTGCCTGTGCTTGATTCCGGAGCGCGCGGCTCCACGACGACATTCGTGGAACGAGGCATCGGCGATGTTTTTATCTCCTGGGAAAATGAGGCATTTCTTGCGGTGAGGGAACTGGGACCAGAGAAGTTTGAAATCGTCGTACCCTCGGTCAGCATTCTAGCCGAGCCGCCGGTCACGATTGTCGATAGAGTCGTCGATAAACGCGGGACCCGCGCCATCGCTCAGGCCTATCTTGACCACCTTTATAGTCCCGAAGGTCAGGAAATCGCGGCGAAGCACTACTATCGCCCGCGACTCTCCGAGGTTGCGAAAAAATACGCAGGCAAATTTGCTCAAGTCAAACTGTTCACCATTGCTGACGTGTTCGGCGGTTGGAAAAACGCTCAAAAACCGCACTTCGGCGACGGCGGCGTTTTCGACCAGATCTATCAACAAAAGTAGCAAGTCCGCCGAGCGCGCAAACAAGCCGATGGAAAAAATCGCATGAGCATCGAAGTACGGAACATTACCAAGACATTCGGAAATTTTGTCGCGCTCAATGACGTGAGCTTCAACGTCGAGACCGGCGAGCTGGTGGCGTTGCTCGGACCATCGGGCTCCGGCAAGACGTCGCTCTTGAGAATCATTGCGGGGATCGAAGTCGCCGACGGCAACGATGGTGCAATCCTGATCCACAACGAGGACACCACGGCGATTGGCTTCCGCGACCGCAGGGTCGGCTTCGTGTTTCAACACTATGCCTTATTCCGCCACATGACGATTTTCGAGAACGTCGCTTTCGGCCTGCGCGTGCGCCCGCGGCGGCTGCGGCCTTCAGAAAAAGTAATCAGGGAAAAAGTTAACGAGCTTTTGAAACTCGTGCAGTTGGACTGGCTCGGCGACCGCCTGCCATCACAGCTCTCCGGCGGGCAGCGGCAACGCATTGCGCTGGCGCGCTCGCTCGCCGTGGAGCCCAACGTTCTGCTTTTGGACGAGCCCTTCGGTTCCCTCGACGCCAAGGTACGAAAAGAGCTGCGCCAGTGGCTCAGGCGTTTTCACGATGACTTGAAAATCACCAGCGTGTTTGTCACGCACGATCAGGAAGAAGCTTTGGAGGTTGCCGACCGGGTGGTGTTGATGAACGAAGGCCGAGTCGAGCAGGTCGGCACGCCGGAAGAAGTCTATCATCATCCGGCCAGCGCCTTCGTTTACAACTTTCTCGGCAACGTCAATCTGTTTCACAGCCGCGTCGAAGAGGGAAAAGTTTATCTTGGCGAGCTACCCATCGATTTGCCTGCTGAAAGCGCGCCGGATGCCAAGTCCGCTCTGGTATTTGTCCGCCCGCATCTACTGGAGATCGAACATCAGCGCAACGGCGGTGACAACTTTCACGCCAAGGTAACTCACATCAACGCGGCGGGTCCGCTTGTCAAAGTCGAACTGATGACCGATTGGGGCGCACCGGTCCACGTCGAGATATCACACGGGCGGTATTCGTCACTCGGTTTGAAGAGAGAAGACGAAGTATTCGTTCGGCCCAGGGAACGAAGGGTTTTCGTCGAGCCGCAACGCGACGCAGATAAGTTCAAGAATTAGCAACATGGAGCAGTTGCCCGAGCACGTCCCGCATCTTGACCTACCCTCTCCGCGCACCGTATAAAATCATCAGCAAATTGTTGCTGGAGGATACATGAGTATTCGCGTGGCGGGAGTTCCCGGAAGTTTGAGAGAAGGTTCGCTCAACAAAGGCTTACTGCGTGCGGCAGTGGAACTGGCGCCGGCTGGCATGGAAATTCAGATTTACACTCGGCTCGGCGATTTGCCGCCGTACAACGACGATGTGTTTCAGAAGGGCGATCCGGAACCGGTGGCTGATCTCAAGACCTTCATTAGCGGCGCCGACGCGATCTTGATCTCGACACCAGAATACAATTACGGCATTCCCGGCGTGCTCAAGAACGCCATCGACTGGGCCTCGCGCCCGGCCGGCAAGTCCCCGCTGAACCGCAAACCGGCCGCAATCATGGGTTGTTCTCCTGGACTCGGTGGTACGATTCGTTCGCAGCACGCGTTGCGGCAGTCTTTCGTTTTCACGGACACCTACGTAATGCTCCAGCCGGAGATCAAGATTCCTTCAGCGGCGCCGCTGTTCGACGCATCCAGCAAGCTCACGGACGAAACCACCCGCCAATACCTAAAAAAATTCCTCGAAGCTTTTGTAATCTGGATCGGCCGGTTCAAAGACTAACAGCGGCTCGTCAGCTTCCTTCTGCCGTTTGAATGCCGCGGCGCAATACGCGGCATTGACAGCGGCGAAGGTCATCGGGTAGTCTGCGCGCCAAACGGAGGCAGGTTAGTCAGATTGAAACTCAATTGCCAAACGGGAGGCGAAGGTATGTTGCAAAAGTTAATTGTTGCGCTCGTCCTGATCGCGCTTACAGGCTCTAAGGCGTGGGCGGCCGATACCGATCTTCAGCAGATCGCCGATGCGCTCGACGTATCGACGACCAAGACATTTCAGTTCACCGCTAACGGCTCAATGTATGCGCTCGGCCAGAATACGAGTCCAGTGGCGCCTTGGCCGAGGTTTTTCGTGAAAAGTTTCACACGGGTCTACGATTTCACGGCTGGTGCGATGCGCGATGACATCGTGCGCCTGGCGGCCGAGCCGCCCGCAGTCGGACCTGAGCAACCATTGGTTAATGTAGTCAGCGGCGAGCTTGCCTGGAACGTGGCCGGGAAGGAATCGGTGCCGAGGTTGTGGGAAGCCAGCGAACGCGCGCATCAGCTCGTGATTTCTCCCCACGGACTGCTGCGGGCAGCGTTTGCCAACAATGCGACGGTCACGAAGAAGACGGTTGAAGGTCGACCAATAGTGGTCATCTCCTTCACGGACCGGGGCAAACATAAAGTCACTGCCTACGCGAACGACCAGAACGCCATCGAGCGAGTGGAGTCTTCCTATGGACATCCGGTGGTCGGCGATATCAAAGTCATTACGCACTACGGCCCCTATCGCGATTTTGCTGGTGTAAAATTTCCGACCAAAGTCATTCAGTACCAGGACGGTTTGGTCACTCTGGATCTGACGGTCACGGCGGTCAGAGCGAATCCGCCGGTGGACATTCAGGTTCCCGAGAATATTCGTAACAATCCGACGGTGGTGAAGTCCGACAAGGCGGGGGATGGTCTTTGGTATATCACCGGCGGCTCGGCTCACAGCGTGCTGATCGAGATGAAGGATTATCTCATTGTCGTCGAAGGGCCCCACGGCGAACAGCGCTCCATCGCCGTGATGGCCGAAGTAAAGAAACTGGTGCCGAGTAAGCCGATCAAATATCTGGTCAACACACACCATCACTTCGACCACGCGGCCGGAATCCGCACGTACGCAGCCGAGGGCATCACTATCGTGACACACGAATTAAACCGGCCCTATTTTGAGCGCGCAGCGATAAATTCCTGGAATCTCGAACCAGACCGCTTAGCGAAATCAAAAAGAAAACCGGTATTCCAGACCATGGGCGACAACATGGTGTTGACCGACGGCACGCGCTCGGTGGAGCTCTATCAGATCCTCAATAACCCCCATCATGATGGGATCGTCATGGCCTATTTGCGCAAGGAAAAAATCCTGATCGAAGCCGATGCTTTTACACCGGGCCCGGCGGGCGCGGAGCCGCCCAAGGTTCCCAATCCGTTCTCCGCCGCCCTCGAAGCCAACGTACGGCGCTTGAACATTGAGGTCGATCAAATTCTGCCGATTCACGGCAGAATCGTTCCTTACAGCGAGCTGCTTGCGGCTATCGGAAAGAAGCCGGCGCCGGCAAAAAAAGAGTAGTTTGATCAAAGCCAGGCGCGAGCGCTGCCAGTTCGGCGCTCGGCGCAGCATGAGATCGAAGAGATCGCCGAGCGCGACGATCTTGCGGTGGCCGCAAATGTGATTGATTGCGGTTGCGGCGGCGAACGCGGTGCATGAATGCGAGCCGGTATGATTAACGATTGGTGGAAAAACATCAGATGAGCAAAACGATTTTGAGTTTCATATTGGGATTCCTAATCACGGCCAGCGCCGACGCGCAGACTCCTTTTTATCAAGGCAAGACGATTACGATCATTGTCGGTTATCAAGCCGGCGACGGTTACGATATTTGGGCGAGACTGCTCGCTGCCCATATGGGCAAGCATATTCCCGGGAACCCGGGCGTGATGGCGCAGAACATGCCGGGCGCCGGCTCCATGATTGCGGCCAATCACATTTACAATGTGGCGAAGGCGGATGGTTTGACGTTGGGCTCCATCGGTCCGTCGCTCTATCTCGATCAACTGGTCGGCAAAAAAGAAGTTCAATTCGACTGGGCCAAGTTCGGTTGGGTTGGCTCCGCTGAAAACACGCCTTGGTTGCTCTACATGAACAGCCACACACCGTACAAGACGATCGACGACGTGCGGCGAGCCAAAGAACCGCCAAAATGCTCGGCGACGAGCACCGGGACGAGCGGCCACTTCATTCCAAAACTGCTGGAAGAAGCGGTGGGCGCCAAGTTCAACGTCGTTATGGGCTACCAAGGCGGTGCCGAGCAAGATTTGGCGTTCGAGCGCGGCGAAGTGGTGTGCCGGGCACTCAGTATCCCGACGTTTTTTGCACGCGAACCGTTTACCACCTGGCGCAAGAAAAATATGGTGCGTATCCTGCTGCAAACCGGCCGCAAGCGCGATCAGAAGATGTCGGACGTCCCGACGATCCACGAACTGATGAACGAGTATAAGACCACAGCATCGACGCGGTCTTTAGTGACGGCAGTCCTGGCTTCGGGGGATCTCGGCCGGCCCTTCATCACGCCGCCGGCGATCGCTGCCGATCGGCTCAAGATTTTGCGGGACGCATTCAGGAAAACCATGAGCGACCCGGCGTTTTTGGCCGATGTCAAGGCGAGGAAATTCGAGATCGATCCGGATTACGGTGAAGAGCTGGAGAGGATCGCTAAAGAAATCGTGTCGCAGCCTCGCGAGATCGTCGAACGGATGAAAAAATTATTGAGTGAGTGATACGGGAAGGCTCAGGCATTAGCCGATCGAGCGCCGGCTGCGGTGTAACCTGATCTCATTTCGATTGAACGACTTCCTGAGCCCAACGAAGCACTACAAAGCAATATTGATGTTGCGAGCTCATAGACAGTTTGCGCGCCAACAACATTCCTTCCAATCATCCACGTTCTCGCCCGGAACGATTAAAATTTTTGAGAATTTTGCCGATAGTGTGGTGAAAGAGGTAACAGAATGGCGCCGCTAAGATGTCCCCACTGTGCTCGTGATTTTGTCCGGCGGGTCGCCAGAACCGGATTGTCGGAAGTTCTCATGAGCTTCATTTATATCTATCCCTTTAAATGCCAACTCTGCGGCGATCGCTTTCGTTCACTCCAGTGGGGAGTTCGGTATATCAGAGTAGACGAGGACCGACGCGAATATGACCGCATGGAAATGAGATTCCCGGTGACCTTCAGGGGCCAGGATATTACGGCAGAGGGAGAGCTTCTCAATGTTTCCATGGGCGGTTGCAGCTTTCATACCGGCGCCAATCTCACGACCGGCATGATCTTGAAATTGGGACTGCAAATTTCGAAGGATGTTGCGCCGGTCGTTGTCGATGCCGCCGTCGTGCGAAATGTGCGCTCGGGAAGTGTCGGCGTCGAGTTTCTCCGATGGCAGCAAAGCGAGCGCGAGCGGCTGCAGTTATTTATTAGAGGGCTGCTGATCGGTCGAGGAGTCGAATTGGACCAGCTTGCCAGCCCTTCCGAGACGTCATCTCCGCGGTAGTTTCTGCCGCCGATACTGAATCAATATGGCGAGTCCAAAGAGTGCCAAGCCGATAAAGTCCTGCAGCAGGCTCGGATAGACCAGAATTAGCTCCGCCGCGATCATCAATACTCGTTCAATCGTTATTGTTCTGCCAATGAACCAGCGGGTAAGCCCGCCGGCCAGTGAACGCCGGGAGTGGATCCCCACGCCACGAGAGAATTACGCAGTACGAAGACACGAAGATTACGAAGCGATTAGGAATTCCATGGGTTATGTAGGAGCGGATTTTAACCCGCCCTTTTTGATCTCTGCGGGTCAATTCCCCGCGGCTTGTTGCGTAATGCCAATTCCTAGCCTATCAAAGTCCGTCATTCCCGCATGCTTTTAGCGGTGGTTCGACGGGCTCACCACAGGCAAAACTCTGGACCCCCGATAAAAACATTCAGGGATGACGATTTTGGAAACATTTTTGTAACGGTCCATTGATACCCCGCAGCTTGCTGGGGTAATTCATTTATTCACGCGCTTCGTGAATAAATCTTATTGCAGGTGAGAGAACTCCAGGCGGCTTATCGCCCCCAGAGCTTTTGCCACCACTTTTCACCACCATCGGTAGCATCGGCGCGGAGATTCATCTGGGCACGGATATCGGCGATGCTCCATCCAGTGAGGGTGGCGAGTTGGCGCGCTTCGTTCTCTTGGCGTTTCATGGCCTCACGGCGGTAATTCTCCGTAGCTGGACATGATGAATCCTCGCCCTTCCACGGATGGCGCAGCACATAACGGGCTTGAAAGTTATTTCGGTCGGCGGTTTCCTGCAGGACCAAGTCTTCCGGAAAGTGCTGCGCGTCATAGCGCACGTGCAGGCGCGTGACGAAAACTTCTCTCGAACCGCCCATCGGCGGAGGAATCGGCTGGCGTCCCTGGCCTGGAACAAATCCAGTAGCCGCATCGTTCATCCAAAAGACGCCTAAGCCGCGCAATTCTTCGACTGAGAGCGGATCGGCAGCGCAGGGATCGCACCAGTTCATATCCCAGGCATATTCGGTAAACACCGCGCGCATGTCGGCGCGCTTCACTTGCTGATCGAACATGTCGCGGTAGAAGTCTTTGAAACGCGTTTTGATATAGATCGGCAAATCCATTCCCGTCGGGAGTTTCACCGAGCGGTAGTTGGTCGGCTCGACTCGCCCTTTCTGAGTCAGCGTATAGATGAATAGTTCCTGGTAGCCGTCGGCGTTGAGCGTGCCGAGGCGAAGCGGCAGCATGAATTTCGGCGATTCGTAGGCAACTTGGATGGGGCGGAGATAATTGAACCCCAGTTTCGACTGCTCTTTTAAATTCACCCTGGCGACAAAGAAGTGCATCTTCTGTTTGATGTAGCTGCCGAGCACTTCAGACGCGCCTTTTGGGAGGCGGTAACCATTTTCCTTGAGCCAGGTTTCCAGTCCCTGGCCTTGTTTGGCCGAGAGAATCACTATGTCGTATTCCCCCACCGTGTACTGGGCTTGAATGGTGACGCCAAGCGCGTCCGCTCGCGACCGCTTGGCATCGGCGGATGAGAGCGCGCCCAAGGTCATCGCACGCTCTTGCGCCAGGTGTAGGCGACAGGGGTTATCGTCGTGATATTCGACCAGGCGCGGCGAGGTGTAAGCGTCAAGATGGTCGATCACTTTTTTGTCACCGATATTTATCTGGCCTTTTTCAATCAAAGTCGGTACCGGAACCACGACGGCGAATTCTTTCGGGTCGCCTTTAAAATCGTTGACCATAGTGATCACGGTCTTGTCGTCCTGGCGCACGAGCACGACTTGAGATGCTTTATTGAAAATCTTCGTATCGGCTTTGGCGACGTAGAAACCGCAAAAGCTATGCGCCGGCTCGGTCATAACCAATAGGCCGAGCGACAGGGCGAAGCACCAAACGATCTTTTTCATGAACTTCTCCTTTGTTTCCGGTACTGGGACTCTGCCATTGGTATTTTGTTCCGGGCAGCAGATAGTCGATGAGCGGCGTAAACGCAGAGCAGACCGCCAGCGACCAAAGCAATCCGTTGGTTCGATAGAGACCAAACTGGACGTAAGCAGTGCCGGCGGCGACGATGATCGCGAAGAGAATTCTCCCGGCGCGCGAATCGGGTGTGGTCTTGGGATCTGAAATCATAAAGAACGTGAAGAGCAAGAGCGCGCCACTCTGTAACTGCTTCAGTGGAATGGCCCATGGATCGCCGAGCCAAAAGGCTCTGCCGAACAAGATGGCGGCATAGGAGCAAATAAACGCGTAGCTCACGTCGCTACGGAGGGCGCGATGGACCACCATGCCGCCGAGGCAGGCCATGAGAAAACCGAAGTAAAGTTTGCTACCCCACTGCGCCGGCGAAACCCAAACTTCGCCGCTGAGCGCGATTATCGCGATGATGCCGAAATTAGTTGGGTTAAAGATATGCTTGTGATTCCACTTGATTAGAAATTTACTCGCGATCGTGACCACCGCGGTCACGACCATTAATAGGGGGCTATTGGTACGCAGCAGCAAACAAAGCGACAATCCGGAAATCAACGCGCTGCGCGGATCGAACGGAGACGCTGCGAAGAACTTACCGCAGAGAAATTGAGTCAGGAAAACCGAGCCGAGCAAAATTGCGATCTGGCCGACGCCGACATCGAAACCGAGCCAGCCAACGCCGTAGATTAATAGAGAAGTGAGGACGGCGATCTGGTAATAGCGTGGGTCGCTGGGAAAAACGTGCGAGAGTTGTGTCAGCATTTGGCGCCCCTCTGGTTAGAACCGACTGATTCTTACATGGCTGGATTAGACAAAGCGCCGCGAAAAAGGTTCGTTGACGGATTTTTGGCCGGTGGCGGCGCGCCTCGCCACCGCCCCCAATCTCCCCTTACCCTTTTCCGAAGAGGGGTTAAAACGTTCGAAGAAAAATGCCGCCTTTGCACAAAGGGGGAATTGAGCGCGACTCCAGCCGCTATTGGTTGAACGTTTTAAATGAATTTGGTCGTCCTTGACGAGCCGCCGATTCCTTAAGTAGAGTGAGTCTGTAACGGACCGATTGTAAAATTACTTAACGAAACACTCTCGTAACCAGGAAGGAGGCATGGCCATGTTTGTATGTTTATCCCCGGGAGGTCAGTCGCTCACGCAAGGTGAGGTGGCGAAAGATAAACTGCTCGTGGGCACCGTCGACGGCATTTTCGCGTTCCAGAAACGCGGCGGTTCTTGGGAGAGCCAGGGAACGATGGTTCCCGGCAAGCACTTCAGCTCGATCGTCTTCGAGCCCAGTAGCCAGGCGCTGTTCGGCGGCACCTATAGCTCAGAGATTTACGCGAGCGCTGATCTTGGAAAGAATTGGGAGCGGCGCGACAGCGGCATCGGCGATAAGGAGATTTACTCCCTCGCCAGCCAATCGGTTAATGGAAAACCACGCGTGTACGCGGGCACCCAGCCGGCGCATTTGTATTATAGCGATGATCTTGGCAAGAGCTGGACCGAGTTGCCGGCCCTGCGCCAAGTGCCGGGCGTGGAGAAATGGACTTTTCCTGGACCGCCACATCAGGCGCACGTGAAGAGCATCACGTTTCATCCGAAGGATCCCAACATCATCCACGTCGCTGTCGAAGTCGGCGGCTTTCTCAAGAGCACTGACGGCGGCAAGACATGGACGACCA
The DNA here is from genome assembly GCA_005879255.1 of Deltaproteobacteria bacterium. The sequence goes on along the minus strand of VBKY01000087.1, from coordinate 1,524 downwards.
TCGACAATATTAATCCCGACGCGCATCGCGTGCTGATTCCGACAAATGACCCGAGCAAGCTTTATGGCACGGCTCCCACGACCAATTGCGGACCCGAGACGCCTGCAGGGTTTTGCGTGAGCAGCGATGGTGGCGCGAGCTGGAAGAGCATGACGCCGAGAGATTTTAGAATCGGCTACGTCGACCCGTTCTTCGTCCATCCCGGTGATCCGAACTTGCTCTTCGTCGCCGGCGCCAAGACGGGTCCGGGTACCTGGAGAAAACTCCACACCGCGGACTCGCGCATCGCGCGCAGCCGTGACGGCGGTAAGAGTTGGGATATTCTGACCGGCGGACTGCCCGAACATATTCGCGCCAACATCGAAGGCATGGCGATGGATGCGTGGAACGGCGGCTACGCGATCTTCGCCGGCACCACGGACGGCGATGTCTTCTACAGCGAGGATGAAGGCAATCACTGGCAGACGATCATCAAGGGCATCGGGCCGGTTTCCAAGTCGCATCATTACAGCAATCTCGCGCTGGAGGGGCAGGAAGCGCACCACTAGGCGTTGGCACATCGTTTTCCACTGCTTTACTTAGGGGCGCAGCGTGCTGCGCCCTTATTTTTTTTATTCTCATCTTGGCGACCTTTGTACTTTTGCGCGAGACGTTCTCGGTTCTTTCTTACCTTGACGCTCGCTAACTTCATGGCGTAAAAGACAGCTCAATCGGATCTTAGTTTTCTATGGCTTCGACCCCCAAAAAAGGCGCTAAGAAATCAAAGGCTCAGCCGCGCCGCGCCGTGGCGAAAAAGTCTCAGCCGAAACAAGCGCAAACCGTTCAGTCATTGCGGCGCGAACTCGCCGTGGCTCTCGAGCAGCAGGCGGCGACGAGTGAGATCTTGGTCGTTATCGCCAGCTCACCTACCGACGTGCAGCCGGTGCTAGATACTGTAGCCGAGAATGCCGCGCGCGTGTGTGGCGCCAGCGACTCCCTCATCTATCGCATCGATGAAGATGTCCTTCGGTTGGCGGCGCATTTCGGACCACTGGCATGGATGAATGAGAGCATGCCCTGCAATCGTGGCTCGGTTACCGGCCGAGCCATCGTCGACCGGCAAACGATCCACATCCATGACCTCGGCGCAGAGCCCGACACCGAGTTTCCGGTTGGCAAGGTTCTCCAGCAACGCTTCGGCCAACGGACCGTGCTTGCAACGCCACTGCTGCGAGAAGGGATTCCTATTGGGGCTATAGCGATCCGCCGCATGGAGGTCCGTCCTTTCTCAGACAAGCAGATCTCGCTGCTCAAAACCTTCGCTGACCAGGCTGTCATCGCCATCGAGAATGTGCGGCTGTTCCAGGAACTCACGCAAAAGTCCGCAGAGCTCGAAACATCCAGCTCGGAACTTCGCGAAACGCTAGAGCAGCAGACGGCGACGAGCGAAATCTTGGGCGTCATCGCCAGCTCGCCGACAGATATCCAACCGGTGTTGGATACGATCGCTGCAAGCGCGGCGCGAATATGCGGTGCGGACGATGC
>VBKY01000086.1 GCA_005879255.1 Deltaproteobacteria bacterium | reverse complement strand
CTGGAGATACTCTAATCCTGCACGGCGGCGTTTACTCACAAAGTTGCCGGCGGCTTGTCACGGGTCGAAATGGCACGGCTATCCAACCCATCGTCATTATGGCCGCGCCAGGTGAATTGCCGATCCTTACGCGGCCCGGCAACGCGAGTCACTCTTATCCGGAAAATAACATCGAAATTGAAAACTCTTCCTACCTGATTATCCGAGGTCTGCATTTTCAAGGCGGCGATATCGGCGTGCGTTTTATGGGCACGAACCATCACATTACTTTTGAGGAAAGCGAGATTTATGAAACCGGCGCGAATGCACTCGCACTGAATAGCGGCAATTCGGACTTCATGACTATTCGGAAAAATCACATTCATCACACCGGCCTCGACACAAGTGGCTCGACTGTCGGAGAGGGAATGTACCTAGGCTGTAACGATAACGCCTGCCGAGTGAGTAACAGTCTCATCGAAGGCAACTACATTCACCACCTGCGAGCGACAAATTCGGGAGGTAACGACGGCATCGAGGTCAAAGTAGGCTCGTACGGTAATATGGTTCGCGACAACGTAATTCATGATACCACTCTGGGCACCCAATATCCCTGTATATTTGTTTACGGTGGAGGCGCGGCCGTAAACACGGTTGAAGGCAACGCCATGTGGAACTGCGGCGAAGCCATCTATGCGGTAGCAGACGCGATCGTACGCAATAACATCATAATTGGGTCAGGGTCCGGAATCTCCTCATATCCGCATGCCCAAGTGGCGCAAATGAAAAACCTCATGATCATAAACAACACGATCTACGGCAGTAGCGAGTGTCTGTTATTGCGTTGGAGCGGCGTGGCCAACGCTGTGTTGGCCAACAACGCCGTTTATTGCCCCGGCACTACTGCTGTGGATGCGAGCGGTCTCACCAGTACACAGGTCATTGCTCTTTCAAATTATGTCGAGGGCGGCATTTCCGGTGCGAGTTTGGACGGTGTGAGCTTTGTTAACGGCGGAAGCGCTAACACCGCGTTTGCAAGTCCGGTTAACTCGAATTTTTGGCCGGCGGCTGGGTCAGTCCTGCGAGATAGAGCTAATTTTACCTATAGCCCTGCGGTGGATTTTAACAATGGACCGAGAACCAACCCTACCGACATTGGTGCTTACGATGCTAACGGGCAACTGACAAACCCCGGGTGGCGAATCCAGGAAGGTTTTAAGACAGCGGGGGGAGACATCATGGCGCCGACGATCGCCGTAACCGCGCCCGCCGATGGCTCGGCTGTTGCGCGTAAGAGCACTGTCACGATTGCGGCGACAGCGAATGACAACGTCGGTGTGACTTACGTAGAATTCTACGTAAACGGGACGCTCAAATGCACTGACAATACCCGATCGTACACTTGTGCCTGGAAAATACCGGCCGGAGCACGAAACAAAATCTATCACATCGATGCGAAGGCGTACGACACCGCCGGAAACATTGGTAATGCGACGACGGTGACAGTTACCGCTCGATGAAGCCGCAACGAAAAGCTACATCTCGGCGACGTAACATGCTTCGGGATCTCGCGCCGTTGTGTTGTCGGGTCAGGTTGCTTAGGAGTTCAGAATATCTTCACTTCCCGTACTTCTGATTCATCTCTTCGAAGAAGCCGGAGCTTTCCAGTTCGTTGACGAAGCGCGCTTCGATGAAGCCTTCGGCGTTGACGCCTGCCACTTCCGGACTCGATCGGGACAACAAATAGAGCATCGATTTGGCTACTCTCGCGGTCGGCGTCGGCTTGTTCATGAGTTTTTCTTTATAAAGTCCGTAGATCGTAGTCAGCACTTCGATGTCCTGGCTCGCCACGTATTTTTTTAGCACGTTGAGGGCGAAATCAGGCTTTGCTTTGAACAGATAGAGCCCTTCGATCCACGCTTTAAGAAACCTAATCGTGATGTCGGGATTTTTGCCGACGTAGGAACGGCGCACTAGTATACCAGAGCCGGCAATTTCAAGGGGCAGCTTGGAGTAGTCGATCAGCGTCTTAAAACCCATCTTCGACGCGGTCAAAGTTTGGATACCGGCGATGATGACGCCATGCACGCGACCGGTCTGGAGCCCGCTCAAGCGCGCACCGAGATCGCCCACAGGTAAAATAGTGACATCTTTCTCCGAGATTCCGTTGAGCCGGAGTCCTTCGCGCAGGAGAATATCGGTCAACGAACCTGCTGTGATCATGCCCAAGACTTTGCCGCGCAATTGCTCGGCGCTCGCGATGGTGTTCTGGACCACCAGCGAATGTTCAAGCTGATTCAAAGGCGACGCGATCAACGCCGTGTCGGCGCCACGCTGGTAGGCTTCCAGGGCGGCATGCCGGAGTGATTGACGAATTGCACGCTGCCGCCGATGAGCGACATAATGCTGCGCGGTCCGCCGGAGATGTAAACCAGATTGAGATCGAGGCCGTATTTCTCGTACAACCGCGCTTCTTTGGCGACCCACGTCTGCGCCATGGAGCCGGAAATTGCGCCATAGCTGGCGTTTACTCTTTCCAGCGCCGCCGCACGCACGACCAATGAAGAGAGCGTGAAATAAATTACCACCGCCGGCGCCAACACGAGTCGGTCGAAGAAGCATGCTCTTTTCACATTTTTGCCTTTGGATCGATCAGTCATCGGCACAACTACGTAGTCAATTTAACGATGCGAAATGCGCGATCGCGGGACTTGCGGGAAGCCGATCGCGACGAGCGCTACTATGGCGAGAGTTGCCAGACCACCGGTCAATGCGGACAATTGCGCCCCCAGCCAAGCGGCAAGGAGGCCGGACTCGAATTGACCCAGCTGCGGGCCACTGCTCGTGAAAATGCTATTGATCGACGACATTCGTCCGCGCAATTCATCCGGCGTGCTCATTTGATTAATCGTCGATCGAAGAATTGAACTGATGGTGTCCCCCGCGCCGCAAAACGCGAGCATCATAACAGAAATCCAAAAAACCTGGGAATAGGCGAAGATTGCTATCGAAACGCCGTAGAGCCCGACGCCGATAAGAATCCAGGTGCCGGCGTGGCGCACCAGCCCCATAGCGCTCACAACAGCGGCCATGCACAGTGTGAGCCGACGGCGCGCGACCAATAAAGTAAGCCGAGACCGACGAACAGGATGTCGCGCGCGTAGATGGGAAAAAGACTGCGCACGTTGCCAAAAAAAGTGGCGCCGAAAGCCAGAAGCATCAGCGGAAAAATAACGCCGTGTCCCCAGACAAAGCCGAGCCCTTCGCGCAACGAACTTAGTGAGACGGTTTTCCAGATACGGCGAATCCGATAACTGGTGTCGCGCTAATCCCGCCCTGATTGTCCTACAGCGCTCGGCATCCTTCAAAATCTCAAATTTTGCTCCGGCGTGAACTTCCGCCAAACGTTCTTCGCCTCCTGCTTCTCTTCCGCGGAACGACTCACTTTCTAACGCCATTTCGTTTCATTAGTAAAAACAGGTCAAGTGAACGTTCGCCGTTCGTGACCTGTCCTCATTTCGCCTATTTCCAATCTTACAAAGAGGTTCTCGGACCACCGGCTTCTAGCTTTAGTTTTTTTAAATGAAAGTTGCGCAAATGGAGAAAACTCTAAAGGATAGTGGTACGAAGTGGCTCATGAGCTTATGCTCGCCAGAGAGCATTAAAACGTGTCCCTCACCGCTCCCCGAGGGCGAGGGAATGAATGATGAAAAGCGTCAACTGTAGCCGTCCCATGACTTCTACTCCCGCCCTTTTAGGAAGAGGACGAAGGTGAGGGTGTCCGACTTTCAAAGGATTTCACGAAGAAGTATTTTCTTTTTCGCCCCTTTCGGGTAGAGATTTGTACGTAGCGCGCTTTGAGTCTTTCGTGGTGAGGATCAGGAATTTAGTTCAAAACAGCAAGACAGGAGATAGATATGGCTGATAAAGGCAAAATCGTCACCGGCCTCGGCAAAGCCGAAGAGCGCCGGATTCTCGTTCGCGGTCACGACCTCATCGAGGAGTTGTTGGGTAAAATTTCTTTCACCGAGATGACGTGGCTGATGCTTGCCGGTCGCAAGCCGACGACGGCAGAGGCGCGCATGATTGATGCGCTGCTGGTGGTGTTGGTCGAGCACGGCATGGTCAGCAGCGTTGTTGCCGCCCGGCTGACCTACGGAACTGCGCCCGAAGCGCTGCAGGGCGCCGTCGCGGCATCGCTGCTGGGAGCCGGCAGTGTCCATTTGGGATCGTCGGAATATGCGGCCAAGTGGCTTGTCGACGCGCTTCCCGCCGGGAAGATCGATGCCGACTTGGATGAAACCGCTCGAAGAGTCGTCGACGAGCATGCGCAGCAAGGGAAGCGGATCGCTGGCATCGGCCATCGCACGCATCCCGAGGGTGATCCACGAGCGGTGAAGCTCTTCCAGATTGCGCGGGAGACCGCAGTCTACGGTCGGTATTGCGAGCTGATTCAGCGGGTCAGCGCTGCCGCCAAAGCCCGGCACGGCCGCGCGTTTCCGCCGAACGTGACCGGCGCGATAGCGGCGATCGCGCTCGATATGGGTGTGCCGTGGCAGTTGACGAAAGGCTTTGCGTTGATCGGCCGTACGCTCGGCACGATTGCTCACATCGGCGAGGAAATCAAAAACCCGATGGACCACAATATCAATGGCGTCATCAAAGCTGCGCTGGTATACGAGCTCGATTCGTAGGCGAGTCTCAAACTGCCCTGCATCACATACAGGCCGGCTTCCGCGCGCTGATGTTCGTCGAACTATGAGCTAGTCGGCGCACGGACTTTCGTTTTCGAAGCTTCCGGAGGAGACGTACAATGACAGGCGCGCTCGAAGGAATTCGCGTCATCGAAATGGCGAGTTATGTTACCGGCCCTTTTGCCGGCGTGCTGCTGGCTGATCTCGGAGCCGACGTGATCAAAGTGGAAGAGCCGGGGAGGGGAGACCCGTTTCGCGGCTGGGGTGATAAACTCTACGCGTCGAATTTCCGCAGTCTGAACCGCAACAAGAAAAGCTTAACTCTGGACATCCGCAAAGACGGCGGTAGAGATGTTCTGCTGAAGCTTTTGGACAAGGCGGACGTGTTTATCGAAAATTTCCGGCCGGGGACGATGGAGAAGCGTGGCCTCGGATACGAGCAGGTTCAAAAACGCAATCCCAGGATCATTTACTGTTCGATTTCGGGATTTGGACGGACCGGTCCATACCGGGATCTTCCGGGTTACGACACGGTTGGCCAAGCAATGAGCGGTCTTCTGAGTCTTCTCACCGACCCGGGCGAGCCCAAAGGAATGGGGATCTCCTTTTCCGATCATCTAACAGGAATGTATGCGTGCTACGGAATTTTGGCGGCTCTCATGAATCGTGCGATTGCCGGAGAGGGGCAGCGGGTTGAGACCTCGCTGCTGCGCGCTAGCGTCGCGTTCCTTTCGGAAAATGCCACCCGTTATTTCGAGGATGGGGAAGTGCCGCGGCGCGCGCATCGAACGCATCACGCCGGCGTTTTTGCTTTTGAAGATCGAGCCGGCAAGGCGTTCGTCCTTCATCTCTCTTCCCCCGACAAGTTCTGGCATGGGTTGTTCGAGGTTGTTGGAAAGAAGGAGTGGGCCAGCGATCCACGGTTCGTCAACCGCAAGGCGCGCATCGAAAATTATGACGAGCTATCGACCGCGTTAAAGGAAATTTTCCGCCAAGGCGAAAGAGACGATTGGATCCGCCGCCTGCGGGAGAAAGACGTTCCCTGCGCGCCGCTGAACACGCTCGACGAAGTTTTTCAGGACCCGCAGGTGCGCGAGTATGGATTCCCTGTGGAGGTCGAGCATCCGCGGATGGGCAAAGTGCAATTGATCGGGAGCGCAATCGATCTCAGCCGGACTCCACCAAAGATTAAAACCGCGCCTCCGATGCTTGGCGAGCATTCCGATCAGATTCTCCGCGAGCTCGGCTTTGACGAGAACGCAATCGGAAAACTCAGGGAAAACGGCGTGCTCTGACCGGCCCAAGCCCACGGGGCGGCCGGCAAACTTTCACGCGCTCATTGGCGAAAACAAAAAAGGAACCGCGATGACGCCACCTGTTACAGAACGCTTTGCGACGTTTGTCGCCGAAACCGACTACTCCGCTCTCAGCCCCAGGGCAATCGAAAATGCGAAGCTCCATATTCTCGACACCTTGGGCGTCGCGCTTGCGGGATACGAACATCCGGTAGCCAATATTGTGGTGGACTATTGCAGGTTTATGGGCGGAACACCTGATGTGACAATCATAGGCTCCAGCGAGAGAACGTCGGTTCCCATGGGCGCCTTTGCGAACGGACTCTTGGCGCACGCGATTGATTATGACGATTGGGACGCGATAGCGCGGGTTGGTCATCCGAGCTGCCAGATCGTGGCATCTTCACTTTCTGCCGGCGAGGCGACCGGCGCTTCTGGAAAGGACTTCCTGACGGCGTACGTGGTCGGGATTGAAATCGCCACCCAGATGTCAGCCGCCTGCCCGGATATCATCAAGAGAGGTTTTCACAGCACGCCGATTTACGGCAGCATGGGCTCGGCGGCAGCAGCAGCAAGCATATTAAGGCTCAAGACGAATCAGGTCAGGGCGGCCTTCGGCATCGCCGCTTCCGCCGCCGGTGGACTGTTCCGCCAACAAGGCTCGATGGTCAAACCGTTTCATGCCGGCAACGGCGCGCGCAATGGAGTCGAGGCTGCGCTGCTGGCGCAAAGAGGCTTTACCGCGGACGAAGCGATCATCGAAAATCCTATCGGCTTTTGCGATACGTTCTTCTTCGGCGACAACACATGCGACTACGAAAAAATGCTCGAGGGATTGGGAAAGCCGTTTTACGTCGATTCGCCCGGCCTCTCGTTCAAACTGCACCCTTGTAGCGCTCCGCAGTTCCTTGCCGCCGACGCGACGCTTCATTTGGTGCGGCAGCACAGCATCCGTTTCGAAGACATCGAAAGCGTCGAGCTTAGGTTGAATCCGTTTCGCTACGACCGCCATTACCGCCCGGCGGTCCAATCGGGCCTGCAGGGCAAATTCACGACCAATTACGTTTGCGCCGTCGCCATATTGGACGGCCGGCTGGAGAGGGCGAGCTTTTCCGACGCCAAGACGCGGGAACCGAAGGTTCAAGAAGCGATGAACAAGGTGAAAGTGATCAGGGACGAGACGATTCCGGAGCGGGGAGAATACTGTCCGGTTGCCATCAAGCTAAAGGATGGCAGGACGGTTCAATATACCGCGACGATTCAAAAAGGACACGCGAAGAATCCCCTGACTGAGGATGAGGTCGAAGAAAAATTTCGCAGTAACGCCAGCGTGATGATTTCACAAGAACAGGCTCAAGAAACGATCGCGTGCGTTCGCCGCCTTGAAAAACTGGGCAACGTAAGGGAACTCACGAAACTCTTGGTACCTTAGGTTCCCGCTCGCTACGTCCCTACCAAATTGAACGTCCTAACTCCGCACAGCGCGGTTCGATAGCGCCTCGGGTCCGAGCCCGGGAGCCCACGGGTAGGCCGTCTGGCTATGAACGGTCTTGCTGCTTACCATAAGCTCCGCAAAGCGGATTCCCACGGCTTGCGTGTTGACGACCGGGATGCCAACTTCCCGTTCGACTTCGTCGGGCGAAACTGCTTCCGGGATGAGACGCGTCGCGAGCGGCACCAGGGCCTGCGCCCCGCCGGCAACGAGCTCGCGCGTCACCGCTACCGTGCGCTCCAATATGGCGTCATGAAACTTGCTGAGATCGCCAACTTCAAAAAGGTCGATAACCCTAATTCCGGTGATAAAGTGAGCCATGCGGTAGGTTTCAACCATGCGCCACACGTACGGAATGTAACTCTGCACCGGAACCGTAATCGCGAATCGATCGCAAAGCGTCGCCGCAAAGGCGCATGAAGCGCGCAGCAAACCGACGACGGGGATGCGCACGGCCAAGCGCGCCGCCTCGACGCCGGGGTCGAAGGCGTCGATCTGGACGACTGCGTCAAACCCGCCGCGCTCAGCTTCGAGAATCTTCTTCACCAATGCCGGCGTTCCCAAAATGTGGTGCAGGCCGGAGAGGGTTTTGGTTTTTCTCAGATGGTGTAGTACCTCACTCCCGCCGAGATCGTCGGGGTAATCGCCTTCTATGATTGTGCCGGGAGACGCATAGCTCCTGAGCCTTTCCAAGCGCCGCCTTTCGAGTTCCGCATCGATATCGCGCACAAAAGTGTGATTCAGTGCCATGATGCGCATACGATCATTCCTTTGTTGCTATGGAGTTTTTTCAACCATTCGAGTACCCAGCAGCCACAGACGCCTTATTGATGTTCGTGTTCGTGATCCAGGACGAGCCGAAAGCCGAGCACGAGCGCGTCATTTTTTCTCCGCCACCGGAAACCCGAATGCCTTCACGATCTCGTCTTCATACTTGCCCATCTTGGGGTAATGCTCCCACGCCAGCACGGACACCTGCTTGCCCCTGGTGATCTGCTCGTGCACGGAACCCGGACTGAAGATCGACGCGGCAAGGTCGACATCGTCGAGAATTTTCTGCCCTTCAGGGCTAGCCTGAAACTCCAACCATAAAAGGCCTGCAAAAGGATTGTCGGCCGTATTCAGAACCGCTTCTGCCTCCGTTAGACGCCCAGGTATGGGTTCCACGACTTTGTACTCCAACTTTTTGCTGGGATCTTTAGCCTGGATCAACTTAAACGACTTGTAATTAGGCCCATAGCAGATCGCCAATTCGCCAGCGATCATCGAAATGAGCAGACGCTGCTCGCCGCGAAACCAGATCGGCTGTTGGGCGGCGAGCTTGCGCGCATAATCTACCGTTTTTTCTAAGCCCCAAACGGGGACAAGCGCCGCGAGCGTTTTGGGGCGCACGTCGAGAGCAAACTTTCTGCCGTTGAACTCCGGCCTCAGAAAGCCTTCCCAGGTATCCGGGACCTTGTTTCCAGCGATGAGCTCCCTATGATACGCAACTACCTGGATATTGCTCTGCACCGCTACCACGTGACGGTTGACAGGGTCTATGAGTTTTGGCTGCATCTGCAGGACCCCGCGCTCGGCCATTCCGAGAAGATCGAATTTCTTCTGATAGGGAAGAAATTCGCCGTAAAAATCAAATGCGAGGTAGTTGACGTCCCAGGTCTTCGCTATCCCGGCTTTCATCTCCATCAGCATGCGCTGATAGTTCTCCATCCCTATCAATTCGTTCGCCCGCACATCGATGAAAGGATATTTCTGTTTGAACGCGGCGGCCATAGCTTTGATCGCCGGGGGTTCCTGCGAGCTGAACACGCGCAGCTTGCCTTCCTTTTTTGCGCGCTCAACGATCTCCTGATGGGTCGTGACAAAAACGTAGCCTTTGGCTTCGGCCTCCTGCTTGGCTTTCAGCAGCGACGCGCCCGGTACCGTGGCCCCGTGGGCAGCTGAAGTTTCGACCCACCATCCCAGAATAAATACGGCGACCCAGAGATATCTGCGTTGCGTCATACGCCTCTCATTCTTACGCTCTGTTCTTCTGACCCTCGTCCGATGTTATTCAAAATGGAAGTGCTTCGCGCGCGTAACCCGCCCGGGACATGTTTAGAAACTCCTCGATCTTTTCGTTGCTCAATATCAGCATGCTCGCTACCTATACAAATGCCCTGTGCCTGTCAAACAACAAATCATCATCCTGAGCGCATTGACGTCGCCACCGCAGTTCGATAGCGTAGCGTCTTTCTACAACTGTTCACCGTAGGAGGCAGCTAAATGGCGGTTAAGATCAGCAGCGTGCGCGTCAAGCGTTTCAATCTACCTCGAGTCGACCCGGCATGGAGGACTTCGATTTATGCCGGCAGCGCCGTCGAAGGATTCGTTCTGGAAGTCGCGGCCAACGGAGCCGTGGGCATCGGCGGCAGTGCCGCCCACCCTCTTGTCATTTCCGGCGATGATGTGCAAGCGCAGCTCAATGGCCCGGTCCGCGATATCCTGATCGGTGCTGACGTTTACGACGGCAGCGCAATTCGGCAAGCGCTTAAGGCCGCAAAAGTTCACAGCCGTGCTTCGATAGCGGCGGACCTCGCGCTTTACGATCTCCTCGGCAAGATTGCGAACCTGCCCGGGTATGTCTTGCTGGGAGGGAAGTTCCGGCCGCGCATAACCGTGGTGCGCATGGTCGGGGTCAAAGCACCGCCGGAACTTAAAGCGACCGTGGGCGATCTCGTTGCTCAGGGTCTCACGCACTTCAAGGTAAAAATCGGCACCGGATTGGACGAGGACATTGCCCGCATTCGCGCGCTCCGTGAAGAATTCGGCGACAGAATATGGATCGGCGTGGACGGCAATGGCGCCTACGGCGTCGACGCTGCCATCGAGCTGAGTAAAGCGCTCGAAGCCTATAGGGTCGGTCTGATCGAGCAGCCGATTAAAGACTATGACGTGGACGGCCTAGTCAAGGTTACCGCGGCAAGTCCCATTCCGATCATGGCGGATCAGTGCGTGGAGGACGTTCAATCCGCGCTGGCTCTCTGCCAAAAACGCGCCGCGCACGTGGTCTCTATCAAGGCAACCAAGATGGGCTCGCTCGAAGAGTGCCGGCGCGTGACAGAGGTGTGCCACGCATTTGGGATCCATGTCCACTTTGGCGGCTCGGCGGCACCGGCCGTCGTCGATGTCGCCGCGGCGCATTTGGCTGCGTCGCTGCCGGCAATTGACGAAGAGTGCGAAGTCGGAGAGTTCCAGGCCTTGCGGGGAGACCCGTTCAGAGGAGCGATCGTGCGCGGCGGCCGAATGGAGCTCGGTACAGCTCCCGGGTGGGGTCTCACGCTCGCGGAATAATGGAGCGTCCGCTTGAGCTACGTCCAGTCCCGATTTCCCCGTTCTAATTTGGCGGACTTCGGCTGCCCTTTTGAAGAGTCTTTGTTGCAGTGCCGATTCTAAGCACCGCCAGCGCTTTTTTCTGTAGCTCGGTGCTACATTAACGCACTTTTAAGCTCGCGACTAATTACTTTTAATCTTGACTGATTAACGTCGCTAAGATAATTCGCTCTCATACAGGTCGCCTGAACACGAAATTCCGGGAACGGTTGGAGAACGGCAACGCGATGCAAAGAAGCTTCAGTCGGATGGCCAAATTGGTCTTCGATTTCACCGCGCTCGCGCTATGGATAACTGGATCGAGTCTATTCGCCGCTTCGGCGGCCACTTCGGTGCTGAAGGCAAAGCAGGAAGCCGAGGCTCAAGGATACGTTTTTCCAGCGACACATGAAGAAATTGTGTTGGCGGCGAAGAAGGAAGGTAAACTACGGGTCTTAACATCACTGCAGCCGAAAACGTTCAAAGCGATGGCTGCGTCGTTCAAAAGGCATTATCCGTTTATCGAAGTGTCTGCAGAAGAGATTATTGGTCCCGATTCACACCATCGATTCCTACTCGAAGCAAAGGCCGGAACAGCCACAGGCTGGGACGCCTTCAACATGGCCCCGGAGTTTTACCCCGAATACATTCCGCACGGCAAGAAATTCGACCTGTTAAAAATGGCTCTGCAAAAAATCCTCGCTATTCCGCCGGCGATGATCGATCCCAAATACCGGAGCATCATTAGTCTAGCCACGACGATATATGGAGTGGGCTACAATCGGAATCTGATCCCAGAGAATAGAGTGCCGAAAAACTGGGAGGATTTTCTTAAACCAGAATTCAAACGAAAAAGATTCCTCCTCGATGTTCGTCCCACGGGATTAGCTAATTTTGTACCCGCGCTCGGTGAGGAGGGGATGGTGAATTATGCGAGAGACATCGCCCTACAGGAACCCGTGTGGACTCGCGGCTCTAGTCGCGGATTCGTTGCACTGACTGGCGGAGAGCATGGCCTTTTTCTTCTGCCTTTCTATCAAGCTTGCCTGAGGTCAAAGGAAAAAGATCTCTCGAATTCCCTACAATGCAAGCTGATCGAGCCGGTGCCCGCGATGCTTCGCAATTTCAATACGATTGCGAATACCGCCCGAAATCCGTATTCCGGTCTTCTCTGGTTCGAGTTTCAGGCGAGCGTTGAAGGACAAAAGATCATTGATGAGTACGATGGCTTGAACTCCTTCATCTATGCTCCGAATTCAGGGATGGCTAAAGCGACTCAGGGTAAGAAATTGTCGCTCAATTCGTGGGATACGATACAGAATACCGGCAAGTGGGAGCAGATGGCGTTCAAAGCGCTGGGGTTCCCGCGCGGGGAAGAGGGCAAGTGACAGAGAACCCCTAAGACGTTGCTAATTTGCAGTAGTGGAGGAAATTCGATGAAACGGCTCATGCACGACATTCTTGATCTGCCGCAGCGAGCGGAGAAACCCAGAAAAAAAGGTCTGACGATGGTGATCGACATCGCTTGGTTTGGTGCAACCTCGCCACTAGTCGCCGCCTACAGAGATTATTTCGATTGCGTCAAGTCTACCGCGCGGTGCTTATGGGTGGATGAAGATCTGATTCGGAAAAATATAAAAATTTACAGGGATTGGGGGATCGACGTTCAAATAGGCGGGATCCCCTACGAGATTGCTGTCTTGCAGGGAAAGCAAGCACAGTACATGGAGAGAGCGAGAGCGTTAGGGACAAATATCGTGGAAGTTGAGAGTCATGCCGCAGGACTTTCGCTGCAACAGATGAAGAGCGAGGTGAAAACTCTGAAAGGAGAGGGATTCAAAGTTGTTGGTGAGGTGGGGGCGAAATGGGCAAACCTCGATGAAACGCGTCCCAACAGAGACAGTGTCCGCGTGGACCAGGTCATAGAAAAAATGCAGCAACTCCTTGAGGTGGGAGCAGACCACGTGATTTGGGAAGGCATGGTTGTACGCGCGCTACTAGGAAATCATCTCGAAAACAAGCAGGGGCAAGAGCAATTATTCAAGGTTGTCGAGGCGGTGAGACAAGAGAATATTATTTTTGAGATGTGGAGCGCGCGGGGAAATCCGAACAGCCCGCTTTGGGGCTGGCTTGTCCAGCACTTCGGACCGGATGTAAACCTGGGCAATATAAACATCCAAGACATCTCTATGCTGGAAACGATCAGGCGGGGCTTGAGCTACGACCCGGCACACCCGTACATTCGTTGGTTGTCGCAGGGGCGCCAGTCGCCGAACTGGTGGGAAATGGAATCTCCCGACTACAAAGTCGACCTTCCGGGATGATTGCGCATTGCGACCAAGCGCACACCGAACTGTCTTTGTCCAATGATAGGTCTGGTGCCGTCAATAATCCTCTTTCACCGGAAAAAATGGTGAAAGTAATATCGTTTATTGGCGGTCTTCTTGTACTGGAGCTCTTTGTCGGTACGATTGCGGGTTTCACCGGAACCGCTGAACCTGGAAAGACGAAACCGAACCCAGAGGCCGGCGGGTTCATTGTCGAAAAGAGCCGTGACGTGATTCTCAGCAAAGCGCGAGCAGAAGGTAAGCTCCGCGTGCTTAGCTCGTTCTCTGGCGAGGCCTTTCGCCGCATGCGCGAGCTCATGCGTAAGAAGTATCCTTTCATCGATACACTCGTGGAGGAGATAACAGGCCCTGACGCTCAACAACGCCTGCTTCTCGAGCTTAAAGCCGGAACCGTCAAAGACTGGGACGTCGTAGCAGCAACGCCGGATATGTATAACGACTTCGTTCCGGAAAGGAAGAGATTCGATATTCTGGGCATGGCCCAGCAGGGTGTGCTCGCGATAAATGCGCGGATGGTTGACCCGGAAAATCGAGGGGTCGTGGCCTTGGGAAGCAATCTTTGCTCTATAGCCTACAACAAAAACTTGATCTCTCCCGAAAAAGTGCCAAATACCTGGGAGGACTTTCTAAAGCCCGAGTTCAAGGGCAAAAAATTTATCCTGGATATCCGACCGACGTGTTTGGCCGGTTTGACCGTCGGTTTCGGCGAGCAGTGGTTGGTCGATTACGCTAAAAAATTAGCCGCCCAAGATCCAGTGTGGGCTCGCGGGTTTCCAGTCGCTATGACGCGCATTGCGGCTGGCGAGTATGCGCTGCACCAATTGACCAATTACAATTCGTGCATGAGAGCCGCCGCGAAAGATGCCGCTGGTTCGTTAGTGTGTAAGATCATCCAGCCTACCCCCGTACGACTTATGAACACAGAATTCGTAATAAGAACGGCCTCCCACCCATATGCTGCCCTACTCTGGATTGAGATGGAGGCCAGCCCCGAAGGTCAGAAGGTCCTGGATGAGCATGGGCCATTGAATTCCAGCATCTATGCGCAAGGAAAAATCGCTGAGGCGGTTAAGGGCCTAACGGTCTTCGTCAACGACTTTAAGACGCTCAAGAATACTACAAAATGGCAGGACATGGCGGTGGCAGCCTTCGGCTTCCCCTCGGCTCATGTAAAGTAATTTTCACATAATCGAGGCTGACGTTTTTCTGGGTGGAATCAAAGGCGATGACTTTTTAGTGCGAGATCAACCAATCGTAAAAAAACAATAAAGAGCGAACCTGCAAATCGTTGGATTCTCTGACAATCAAGCACGGGGTCGACACCGACAACAGGAGGGACGATGGCAGACACGATAACGATACATGCTGTGGGGGACGTCTCACCCGCTCGAGACAGGGGCGAGTTTCTGCTTGCGCCAACGGCCTCTGTTTTGAGTAAGGCCGACATAGGCTTTTGCCAACTTGAGAACCCATTTTCGGAAAAAAAACTTGCGAGAACAGGCACCTCAGGTTATCCGCTCGATAAAGATCGGGAACCATCCTCCTGGGATGATCAACTGCCTTGCAGCCCAGCAGATGCCGCGGCGCTCGTTAACGCGGGCTTCAAAGTTTGTTCTTTTGCGAGTAATCGCTGCTTTCGGATGGGACAAGAGGGCTTCTTGAATACATTAGATGTCCTTAGGGAAAAAAACCTTCACGTGATTGGAGCCGGTAGAGATATTTCTGAGGCGCGCAGGCCTGCACTTTTGAATGTCAAGAACACGAAAATAGCGTTTCTCGGCTACAACTCGATTGTTGCCCCAGGATCCGAAGCTCAAGTCGATAAGCCTGGCTGCGCTCCGGTAAGGGTTTCGACGACCTACGAACAGGTAGACTGGCAACCTGGTACGCCGCCGCGGATTATAACGGTGGCTCATAAGCAGGACCTAGCTGCGATGATAGAGGATATACGGACGGCCAAGCAGCAGGCTGACTTGGTCTTAGTCTCCTTCCATTGGGGAGTGCACTTGATCCCGGCAGTTATCGCAACGTATCAGTACGAGGTCGGCCATGCAGCTATCGATGCCGGTGCGGATCTGATACTGGGTCATCACCCCCACATATTGAAAGGCATTGAAGTATATAAAGGGAAGCCGATTTTTTTCAGCATCGGGAATTTCGCGTTCGAGAGTTGGACTGGGCATGCGTCGCCCGAAGGCAAAGCTCTCTACAAGGTGAAGCCCGACCCTGAGTACCCGAGCTATCTCTTCTCTCCGGAATGCCGAATGACTATGCTTTTAAAGATCATCATCAGTGACAGGAAGCTCGATCGAGTCTCATTTTTGCCAGCTCTGGTCAATAAAGCGGGCCAAACCGAGTTGCTGACCGGCGACGACAAAAAGATTAATGAGGTGCGCGACTATGTCGAGTGGGCCTGCCGTGACCAGAACCTTGACACAGCGTTTCGCAGGGAGGGGAACGAAGTGGTGGTGCTCACCTAGATCCACCATTTGGATGACGCCATTTTTGCGATCGAGGATCGTACGACTTCGATAGCGTCCCCAGGAATGTTTTGCGCGCTAACGTAAGATGTCGACTTTTTTGTGGATTGCAGAGACTTTGAATTTTGGGAAGAGATTACTCACGTCCGTCACATGGAGATCGTGGTCTCCGTCTGAAACCATCACGAGAATGGGTGGACCGATGACAACAACGTTTGTCAAGAAAGCGTCTGTTTTTTTGTGTTCTCTTCTCTTTGGCTGTTTCGTACTGCGTCATACCCTCTTCGCGGCGGCGCCGACCGATGCTAAGAAAAACCCCGATAGCCAAGGCTATATTTTTTTTCCCTCCCACGACGAGATAGTAGCCCAGGCTAGGAAGGAGGGTAAACTACTCGCTCTGAGTTTACTCGGTCGGCACAGTTACAAACCCTTGATCAACGCTTTTAAGCAACGTTATCCCTTTATTGCGGACATGTCCCTGGAGGAGATAGGAGCGACCGAAGCCCCACAACGACTTCTTCTCGAGTTAAAAGCTGGCAGCGCGACGAAATGGGATGTTCTCAGCGTCGCTCCCGATTTTTATCCTGATTATCTTCCGTACGTCAAAAAATTAGACATCTTACGCATGGCGCTGCAGAAGGTGCTCGCTATTCCACCGGCTATGATCGACCCTAAGAACCGCAGCGCCGTGAGCATCACCAGTTCTATTCATGCAATCGCTTACAACAAAAAAATACTCCCGGAAAACAGGGTCCCCGCCAACTGGGAAGAGTTTCTTAAGCCCGAGTTCAAAGGAAAAAAATTTCTCGTGGATATTCGTCCCATCGGGTTTGCAGCCATGGCCGCAGGATTGGGTGAGGAATGGATGCTCGACTACGCTAGGAAGATCGCCGCACAAGATCCGATTTGGATTCGCGGACAGAGCCGTTATCTGACCTCCATAGCGGTCGGTGAGTACAGTCTGTTTCACCTTGCTTTCCATTATAGCTGTCTCAGAGAAACGGCGAAAAATCCTACCGCTTCGCTCGGCTGTAGAGTTGTCGAGCCAGTGCCCGCCAGAATCCAAAACTTCGTAGCGATGAGCAACACTGCTTCTCATCCCTATGCCGGGCTTCTTTGGTTGGAGTTCTTGGCGACGCCCGAGGGACAAAGGATTATTGACGAGTATGAGCCGTTCAATGCATCCATCTATTCTCCCGGCTCAAAGTTGGCAACCTTAATTAAAGGAAAAAAATTGTCCGTGAATAACTGGGAGACCATTCACAACAGTGAAAAGTGGCAAGCGACGGCTGTCGAAGCGTTCGGATTCCCAAAAGCTGGCACGTAGTGTACCTATGACGTTCCCAAGAGTCGCGCACGTTATTGTTTTGAGTGTGAAACTAGATGACGTTCATCCGCTTTCGATGTAATTAATTTCGTTCTTCGTAGGCATACCTTATCTTTGTTCATAGGAGGGAAGATGGTCAAAGGTACAGAGACGATCGCCGAGCGTTTGGGTGAGCATATCGTGGGATTGCGCTACTCCGACCTCTCGCGAGACGTCATTGAAAAGACCAAAGAGGCGCTGCTTGACCAGTTGGGATGCCAGCTTGTGGGCTCAACTCTAGGTCACTGCGATATCATTTACGACTTCATCAAGGGTTTCGCTGGTCAACCGGAGGCGACGGTCGTGAACCGCACCTTAAAAACTTGGGTGCATGATGCGGCTTTTGTCAATGCGACATTCGGACATGCGTGCGAAATCGATGACCACATGGACACGGGAGGCGGTCATCCAGGAGCTTATTCAACGGCGGTGTCGTTAGCTCTAGCGGAAAAAGAGCGGGCGAACGGCAAGGCGGTTATTGCCGCTTTTGTCGCGGGTTATGAAATCTCCTGGCGCATGGGGCGGACTTTGCTGCCGGCATCGATCGCAAACGGGTGGCACTCTCAAAGCACCATTGGCGCGTTTGGTTCTACGGCCGTTGCCGCAAAGCTGTTGAATCTCAGCGCTGGGCAGCTGGCGCAAGCATTTGCGATCGCGGGGAGCCAAGCCAGCGGGACTACGGAATACGGTATGAGCGGCGGCGAGGTCAAGCGCATGCACTCCGGCCTGGCGGCGCGCGCAGGAATCCAATCGGCCATGTTGGCGAAAACCGGGTTGACGGGTCCGCTGACGATCTTTGAGGGGAAGTATGGGATGGTCCGCATGCTTGCCAGAAAGGACGATCCCACGCCCCTGATCGAAGGATTCGGAGAAGACTTTGGAATCCTGCACGTTGAGTTCAAGTATCATCCCGTGAACATTTCGATCCAATCGCCGATCAATCTTTTAACCGAGCTCGTGCAGTTTCATGATCTCAAGCCTGCCGACATCGAGAGAATCGACGTGGGATGCCGAGCGGAGCATTCTAAAACTCACGTTGGCGCGATCTATGAGCCGCAGGATGTTCTCGGAGCACAGTTCAGCATGCCGTTTTCGTTGGCGATCCGCATCGCCAAGAGAAGCAACGACCTGAAGCTATACACCGACACGTCGGTATGGAAAGACCCTGAGGTGTTGGCGCTTGCCCATCGAGTGTTCGTTTACGCGGATCCGCTTCTTAAAGGGGCCAAAGGCCTTGGCGTTCGCCTTAAGGTGACTCTCAAAGACGGAAGAGTATTGGAAAAGGAGGAGAAGTTCCAAAAGGGGAATCTTCAAAACCCGCTGACACCGGCTGAGTTGACTGACAAATACCGCGGGTTAGCGTCCTCAGTATTCTCGCCTGAGAGGACCGAGAAGGTGATTAGCGCGGTACGCCGGCTGGATGAGATAGAAGACATAACAGAATTAACTCGTCTCTTGACACCCGAAAAATAGGCGCGATTTGGTCAGGGCTCAACATCCCGCTCCGAGATATTTCGGTGCTTGAATCCATTCGAAGGGGATGCAGCTATGATCCAGCGCATCCGTATGTGCGGTGGACGCAACAGCGAGATATGAGAGCGGCAAGATTGTTTTTACACATATTCATTAATCTAGGTATCATTTTGCCCTCGCTTGCGCAGGAGGTGCGCGGACAGGACGCCGAGATTCTGCGGAAAGCAAAAGCCGAAGGCTCGGTGGATTTCTATACCAGTTCTAGTGTTAGAGAGATGAGCCTTTTGGCAGACGGGTTTTCCAAAAAATTTCCATTTTTGAAAGTTGATGTCTATCGGGCTATTTCGGAGAGACTCCATCCGAAGATCCTCGCGGAAGACCGAACCGGCACCACCCGTCTCGACGTGTTGTTATGCAACACTCAACAGTTCGACGATCTGATTACGCGAGGACTCATCGGTAAATATCTATCGCCCGAGCGAGCTGCCTTTTCAGACAAGGACAAACATCCGGAGGGCTACTGGACCAATCTTCAATCGAGCTATTACGTTCTCGCGTACAATACGAAATTGGTTGCTGGCGCATCCGTGCCGAAGGATTGGACCGATCTCCTGAATCCGTATTGGAGAGGGAGGTTCGGTCTGGATAGCGAGGAGTATATCTGGTACGGCGCGATGATCGAGTATCTTGGCAACGAAGCGGGCAAAGGTTTCATGCGTCGCCTTGCCGCGCAAAGCCCGATCTTTCGCAAAGGACATAACTTGATTGCGCAGTTACTGTCGGCGGGAGAGTTTTATGGCGCAATTGCTTACCCTAACCGGGTGGAGCAGATGAGAAGAGAAGGCGCGCCCATTAATTGGGTGCCGACAACAAAGCCGATCGTGACAGAAATGGGACAGGTGGGAATAGCCGCCAAGGCACCTCACCCAAACGCCGCTCGGCTATTCCTGGATTTCATTCTATCCCGCGAAGGACAAGAAATTCTCCGTAACGAGGGCCGAATCGTTAATCGACGGGACCTTGCTCCTTTAACGCCGGCTCTAGATGCATCCAAGCTCGATCTTTTCCGAGTGTCATCCAGTGTAATAGGTCGTCTCAACAGCATAGCCAGGGAATTCAACGAGACTTTTAAAATACAATAGACATGGCTCCAAACACGCCACGCTTTCCCGCATGAACACAGAGCAAATTGCTAAATTTGTAGCAGAGACCAGCTATGACCAAATCCCGCGCGAGGCATTGAGCCGCGCTAAGTGGTGTATCCTCGACTGTTTGGGTGTGGCAATAGCCGGTTTGAAGGAGTCAGCCGGCACAATCATCACTGAATACGTCAAGGACTTGGGCGGCAAGCCCGAGGCTACAGTAATTGCGAGCGGTTTCAGAACCTCTAGTCCGCAAGCAGCTCTGGTCAATGGCACCCTGGCTCATGCGCTGGACTATGATGACTCTCATCCTAATTTTCAGCATGCTACCGCGGTCACTTTACCAGCCGTTTTAGCTTTGGCTGAGCGTGAGGGAGTTTCAGGAAGAGCCATTCTCGAGGCGTATGTTTTGGGCTGTGAGGTCGGTTCGAAAATTGGCATTACCATGGGAACCGCGCTCGGGGAACTAGGCTGGCATCCGTGCGGTATCCTTGGCAGCATCGCATCCGCAGTAGCGAGCTCCAAATTACTTAATCTCAATAAGACGCAAATTAGGACGGCACTCGGTATCGCTGCTTCTCAGGCCGCCGGGCTCAGCCGAAACATTGGAACCGATGTCAAACCTTTTCACTCCGGAATTGGCGCGAAGAACGGTGTAGTAGCCGCCATGCTTGCCGTCAGAAACTTTAAGGCCGACGAAAGTATTTTTGAGGGTCATCACAGTTTTCCCAAAGTTTTTCTCGGAAAGGAATACGATTTAGCAAAATCAAACCGACAATTGGGTGCGCCCTTCAGTATCGTCTCGCAAGGGATAGGAAGGATAAAACCCTACCCTACCGGAGGGCCGAGTCATAAGAGTGTAACCGCAATTCTGGAGCTGATTCAGAAGCATAGAATTCATGCTGAAGAGGTGGCGGAGGTCGAATGTCAGGTCAGTTCTTATTTAGTGCAGCATTTTGGACACTACAGCCGCCCCAAAACCGCTTCACAGGCGAGATTTAGTATGCATTACGCAATGGCTGCGGCCCTGATTGACGGCGCATTAACCTTAAAGCAATTTACCGACGAAAAGGTCACCACTCCTGAAGTTCAAGATCTTATGTCGAAAGTGAAGCTCGTCAAGCTCGACTCCGAGGTCAAGGAAGGACAAACACATAGCGACCCTCCACAAATCGTGACCGTGAAGCTCGAGAATGGAAAGGCGTATTCGCATCAAGTCCCGTTTGCCAAGGGCGAGCCTCAGAACCCTATGAGCTTGGAAGAAATAATAGACAAGTTTCGAGACTGCGCAGGCACAGTCTTATCACCGCTCGATATAGAGCAGACCGTCGACCTAGTATTGAACGTGGAAACCCTTCCAGACATCACGGAACTCATGGGATTCATGTGTAAGACGGGACCTCTAAATTGACAAGAAGCTCGCGACGGTCGCAAAGAGAAATTTTAGGGAGGTTATTTTATGAGAAGCACAAGGCACGGCTTCGTTTGGTTATCCAAATTCCTGCTTTATGCGATGTTGCTCTATGTTCCCGCCGATCGTGCGTTTTCACAGGACCAGGTTTATAAAGGCAAGACCCTCATCATCATCCAGGGTCGGGAGCCGGGCGGCGCGGGAGACCTGCGCGCGAGAGCTGTAGCTCCATTCCTGCAAAAATATATCCCTGGTAATCCCACCATCATTTTTGAATATATGCCGGGTGGCGGTGGGCGCAAAGCAGCGAACCATATCGCCAAGGTAGCTCCGCGTGACGGGATGACCATCGCGCATATTGGTGGAGGATTTGTAGCGAATGGGATTCTCGGTGCGGAAGGGGTCCTCTACGATGTCGACAAGCTAGCATATCTCGGTAATCCTAATAGCGAGGTCCAATACGTTTTTGTCACCCACGGGAAGCTTGGGTTAAACAGCCTGGAAAAACTCCGGGCGTATTCAGGGCTCAGGATCGCCGCTCAAGCGGTGGGTCATGACCAATACACTATTGGCCGACTATTTGTCTGGCTTCTCGAATTAAAAAATCCAAAGTTCGTAGTTGGCTATTCAGGCACGGAGGTATATTTAGCCGTTGAGAACGGAGAAGCGGACGCGAGAGCGGCTACTGCGGAATCCGTTCTTTTTTCCTACCCCCAATGGGTTGAAAACAGACAGATGGATTTTCATGCGATCCATAAAGTTCCCAAGGGTCGAAATCATCCGTCCTTTGCCAACCTTCCAGACATCGAGACCTTTGCTAGGTCTCCAAAAGAGATGAAGCTTATAGCTCTACAACGGAACATGGAGCTTGGCGGCACGGCTTATGTAGCTCCGCCCGGGACACCTGCGGAGCGAGTGAGAATTCTGCGCGAGGCGATGACGAAAGCTTTGCACGATCCTGAGTTCCGCATTCGATTCAAAAAGGACACCGGAGCTACTCCCACCCCCGTCACAGGCGAAGAGCAAGAAAAATACGTCAGAGAGGTCCCTCGGGATCGTGACACCATTGAAATTTTTAAAAGGTTCGGCACTGCTGACCCCCTGCCGGCGCGGTAGAGTGACAATTCACAGACGCCTCAATGCCAGAGACGTTCAACGCGAGCTAGTGTCAAACCGCCACCGCGAATTAGAAGAAGCAATTGGAGCGTGAGCCGAATAATCGCAGTGAGGAGAGAAGATGACGACAGATACCCCTACCGTTGCCGAGCGTTTGGCCGAGCATATAGCCAGCTTGGACTATTCCAATCTTCCGCCCGCTGTTATTGATAGAACAAAAGATGCCCTGCTGGACCAGTTGGGCTGCCAGCTTGTCGGTTCAACTTTGGGTCATTGTGGCGTTTTTTACGATTTCATCAATGGTTTCGCGGGCCAACCGGAAGCCACGGTCGTCAACCGCGACTTGAAAA
Organism: Deltaproteobacteria bacterium; assembly: GCA_005879255.1. Next base: position 20,307 of record VBKY01000086.1, on the reverse strand, counting down.
CTTGGGCGCACGATGCAGCCTTTGTGAATGCGACATTCGGACATGCGTGCGAAATCGACGACCATATCGACACCGGAGGTGGTCACCCGGGTGCTTATTCCACTGCGGTGTCGCTGGCTTTGGCGGAAAAAAACCGGGCAAACGGCCAGTCGGTCATTGCCGCGATCGTAGCGGGTTATGAAACGGCTTGGCGCCTGGGACGGACGTTATCGCCGGCATCGACCTCCAGTGGCTGGCACTCTCAAAGCACAATTGGCGCGTTCGCCTCGACTGCGGTCGCCGCAAAACTTCTGAATCTGAATGCCGCCCAACTGGCGCATGCGTTTGCGATCGCGGGAAGTCAAGCAAGTGGAACTGGCGAATATGGCATGAGTGGAGGAGAGGTAAAGCGCATGCACTCGGGGCTAGCCGCCCGCGCGGGAATCCAATCGGCAATGCTGGCGAAAGGTGGGCTGACGGGACCGCTGACGATTTTTGAGGGGAAGTACGGAATGCTCCGTATGCTTGCCAGAAAAGACGATCCCACGCCGATGATCGAAGGGTTTGGTGAAGATTTTGGCGTCATGCACGTTGAGTTCAAATACCATCCGGTAAACATTTCGATCCAATCGCCAATTAATCTCCTGACTGATCTCGTGGAGTCTCATGACATCAAGCCTGCTGATGTCGAGAGGATCGACGTGGGATGCCGGACAGAGCATTCATTAACTCACGTGGGGGCGATCTACGAGCCGAAGGACGTTCTCGGAGCCCAGTTCAGCATGCCGTTCTCATTGGCGATCCGGGTTGCCAAGAGAAGCAACGACCTGAAGCTATACACCGATCCGTCTGTATGGCGAGACCCTGAGGTCTTGCGCCTTGCGCATCGTGTGTACCTGCATTTTGATCCACGTTTGGCGGCGCACAAACGGCCCGGCGAAGCGCATGGCTATGGCTGCCACATAAAAGTGAGTCTCACAGATGGAAGAGTATTCGAGAAAGAGGAGGAGTACCAAAAGGGCAATCCTAAGAAACCACTCAGTCCGGCCGAGTCAAGTGACAAGTTTCGTCGGTTGGCCTCGTCAGCGTTCTCCCCGAACAGGATAGAGAAGTTGATCAGTGCTGTAAGGCGGGTGGAAGACTTGGAATATGCGAGAGAGCTGACTTCGCTCTTGATCCCAGAAAAACCGATACAATGAACTCGGATGTACAAAGCAATTTACTCGACTTCGTAATCGGATTAACGGGTATGTAGACAGGCTGTCGGACTAGCCACATCCGTCAAAATATATTTCCTATCTTAACATACCCAGCGCGCAGCATTGTGATGAGTGTCGCGCGCCCGCATCAAGGCATGCCTAAATACGCGGAGATTACGCGATCGCCGCGCCGGCTCGGGCGGCTCCACGGTTCGGGGCCGGCACTGCGTGGAATTCTAGCGTTACGGGCTTGTCGCGATTCCTAATCAGAGATTGAGCCGTTAGAAGAACTCCCCAAATGGACGAAAGAAAAGTCTCTTGAGTCATTTTGACGTCGATGCCCTCGTGATGGTGGGCATCGCTGCGGGTATCGAGGATAAAGTTAAATTGGGCGATGGCCGTAATAAGCGAGCGCGTTTACGACTATGAATATTTGAGGATAATGCGGCGGCGCGGGAGACTTTGAGTGATATGCCCTACTGGAGAAATAGGCACGACCGCTGCAACGGGGGCAACTTTGGGAGCAACGCCGCAACAGGTGTAGGTTAAAACCTCGTAAGGTCGATAGCTTTCGATCCAAATGTGATTCCCCCCGCCGCCTTCCGCTATCCGGGTTCGCAAGAGCACCAGAGCTGAGAGCATGGCGACCCATGAGAACGCGTCTACCGCATAGCATACTGCCGGACCGAACAACGCATGCACCACGCCCGCAATCGACGGTCCAGCGATCACCGGAACATAGCGCTGGGTGCCTTGCAGGGCCAGGGCCTGAGCCATTTGCTCGCGTGGCACGAGGTTGGGAATCATCGATTGGCGCGACGGCTGCTCCAGCGAAGTAAACAGAGCCAGGAAAATGGTCGCGCGACATAGAGCATGTGCGGCGACGCTTAGCCGGCAAACGTTAAGATCGCTAAGGTCGCGGACACGCAACAAAGACCGCTCTGCGTGAACATCATGAGTTTGCGCCGGTTGATCACGTCGGCGAGCAGCCCGGCGAACAAGAGCAAAATCATTTGCGGCACCGCTCGAGCCAAGCCGAGCAATCCGATTTGCAAGGCTGAGTCCGTCAATTCGTATATTTGCCACGCCATCGCGACCGTGGTGAACTGGCTACCGATTCCCCGACAGCATGGAGCCGATTCAGAACAAGCGAAAATCGCGATGGCGAAACGGTAGTAGAAAGTCTCGCTTTGCGGATTGAGGCATTTAGGTTTGTGTGGCTTGCTTGCCGTTTTCCTACATGAAAGGCCGGACAACAACAATCCGAAGGTCGCCGGCGAGACTTGAGGCACGATCAGAAAACCGTCCGGCGTTGCCTTGACGGCTTGGCTCGATTGGACCTATTCTCCGCTCAACTACGTTCCGCTTGGTGTCTGATCGGATCAGCACAAACGCAAAAGCGAAATTCGGAAAGGAAAAATCCAATGGCGCATAAAATCGTGTCAGCTGATGGGCACATGGATTTGTTCTATCTGCCGATGGATACCTTTATTTCCCGGGTGCCGGCTCATCTGCGAGAACGGGTGCCCAGGGTCGTCGATATCGACGGCAAGCCCACCTGGGTCGGAGACGGCGCGAAAATGGGAGCGCACGCCGCGTGGATGGGCCGCGGCCAAATGACCAGTTACCGCGGGCGACGCATGGCTGAAGCCGGCTGGCAACCTACCCATCCGCCCGATCCTAAACTGAGACTGGCCGATCTGGATCTGGACGGAATCGAAGCGGAGATCATCTACGGCATCCGCTTCGTCGAAGACAGCATCAAAGATCCTCAGGTCATTGCCGCGACCTACCGCGCTTACAACGATTTCATTACTGAGTTTTGTTCTTACAATCCGAGACGCTTCATAGGCATCGCCAATATTCCGGCATTCTCGGCCGAAGCAGCGAGGGAAGAACTTGGTCGCATCGGCAAGCACGGCCTCGGCTTGCGCGGAGCGATGATCGATTGGTTCAATGGTCCCGAGCCCATTTGGCACTCGATGTGGGAGCCGATGTGGATCGCCGCGGCGGAGAATGACGTAGCATTGTCATTCCACATCGGAGTCGGGCATGGGACGACGACCTGCGGCCCGATCAGCGTCGAACAGAAGCTTAAAGGAGATTTGCCGCGCGTTTCGCACGCCACGCATCAGGCTGTCGTCGCGATGCAGGCCGATGAGTGCCTCGTGGCGATTCTTTTGTGCGGCGCATTGGAGCGCCATCCTCGTCTCAAGGTAGTGATGGCGGAAAGCCACATTGGCTGGATTCCCTACGTGCTGGACCGGCTCGATATGAAATACAAAGAAGGCATGTATAAAGACTTGATCAGCACGCAACCGAGTGAGTTGTTCAAGCGCCAAGTCTGGGCGACGTTCCAAGACGACAAGGTCGGCGCGCTGCTGGCGAAGGATTACGGCCCCGACAGTTTCTGTTGGGCGTCCGACTATCCTCATGCGGACGGCATTTTCCCTGACTCGCAGAGTTTTATTCGCGACACCATGGGCCATCTCGATGACGAACTCCAAAGAAAGCTGACGTTTGCGAATGCGGTTCGACTGTACAATTTGGACTGGCTGCTCTGATTGCTGACCTGGCGGTTAGATTTGCGCGAGTCAAAATGTCGGAGTTGAGGAACTTCAGAACGGACAGGAGGCAACAATGCATAACCGGTTGAAGGTTCTACAAAGCGCCACCCTCTCCGTGGCGCTCGGGGCATTGGCAGCGACCGCGCACGCGCAATCGCAGGGAAGCTGGACAATGAAAGCGCCGATCCCGATTGCGCGCAACGAAGTGGCGCTCGCGGCGGTCGGCGCAAAAGTTCACGTCATCGGCGGGAGCGTGCAGGGCCTGGCGGGGACCTACCACGACGAATACGACCCTGCGACCGATCGCTGGCGCACGCGCGCGGCGCTGCCGCATGGGCTCGATCACATCGGCACCGCCGTCGTGAACGGCAAGATCTACACCGTCGGTGGGTTTGTCGCTTCGGTCCATAAAGACGGTCAACCTCACGTTCTTGAGTACGATCCCGCCGCGGATAGCTGGCGTTCGCTCAGCCCGCTCAAGGTGGGCCTCGGTTCGATCGGTGTGACCGTGCTCGACGGCAAGATTCATGCGGTCGGCGGACGCAACGCCGCAGGCCAGACGGTCACAACGCACCAAGTCTACGATCCGGCGACCAACGCGTGGAGTGAGCGCGCCCCGCTACCCAAGGCGCGCGATCATATGGCGCTGGTCGCCGCCGAAGGGAAAATCCATGCGGTCGGGGGGCGTTTCGGAGCGTCCAACGACAAGACGGATATGCACGACATCTACGACCCGGCGACGAACTCCTGGATCTCGGGACCACCGCTTCCGACCGCGCGCAGCGGGCTCGCCTATACGCTTTATGAGGGCATGGTTCTGGTGTTGGGCGGCGAGCTTGCGCCAAATACATTCGCCGAAAACGAGGCCTACGATCCGAAAACAAAAAACTGGAGAACCCTCGCTCCAATGCCCGGGGGCCGGCACGGGACCTCCGCCGCGACTACCGGAGGACATGTTTACATCGCCGCCGGATCGTTGAAACCTGGATCGGGCGAAGTCACGGACCAACTGATCGTCTTCACCTTGCCCTGAGACGGCGACCGGCTCTAGAGGCGCGTGGTCAACCCGAATTAGTCAGTCGAAGCCGCGTTGCGCGAGCGCGGTCTGGGCTTAGATTTTCACGTTTATGAATCTTGAACAGAACAACTTCAGCAAAGTTTTTCACGCCAAGACGCTAACCACGCCCCAGTTTGGAGCCTTGGCTGACGGCACGGGGATGACGACTTTTAGATAGGTTTTGATCAATCTTCCTTATACCACGTCAGATTGCTTGCCGGTGTCGCTCTACCTTTTCATGTCGGCTAGGACTTCCTTCAGTATTCCATAGTCCAACACTTGCCCGAGGGCCACCGGCCCCTTGAGTCGCTTGTTCGCGCATGGTTTCAACAATACGGTGCCGCCCGCTGCGATGTACTCCATTTCGCCGCTAACCACCCGGCCAATTGCACGTCCGCTTGCCGACTGGAAAGGTCACTTCAAGCCCTTCGTTTTTGAACAAACCGAATTTGTCGGCTGAATAGAAATTTTAAAAACGTCATGCTCTTTGACGGCATGGCGATGCGGATCGGTTCGGCTGAAGCGGTTGACATGAGTCTAAGCAAGCGCGATTGCGGCGACGAAAACTTTTTCAATTCTCAAAACTCCTCCAACCGGTCGGTGATCGATAACACAGACGGTTACATGCGTAAAGCTGCGCTTGGCAGTCCATTTGTTGATCTCGTTTTCCCATCCTGGCACGTGCTGGTAATACGATTCAGGGATTAGCGGGCGATTTGGCTCTTTCCTTTCACCAGTTATCGTGCTCTCTGATTAGTCCCTTACATTTTTTCCGCGATCCACGATTTTGTTCAAAACATCGCTACTGTAAACGCAGTAGCATCATAAAAACTTCTTATCTTGTAATGGCTTAGCCCGTAGCACTGGGAATAGCCCATTGGCATAGCTTTGGCGTAACAGCACCATACCGGTTCGCTAAGTAGCGTGGTGGCAAATAATCGCACTTCCCGGAGCGGCAGCAGCAGAAAGATCGGGTGCTTGCTCACAACTCAGAGAATTCTTGGAAGTAGAAAAAGATCCGGTTCGCTTAGGAGAACTTTATGGAAAACCTGTATTCTTGGCTGATCATTTTTTCTGGGGCAACCATCACCCTTTTAGGCTCGTTTCTTTTCAGCTCAGAGCGGGAACTTAGGAGCAAACGACGTGAGTTCGACGAATTCAAACGCAAGCAAACGGCGAAGCCTATTGCCCTATCCACCGAGACCGAGCACCCGGAAACACACTTGTCCATGGAGCTAATCACTAAAAGTGAGGAGCTCGCTAAAGAAGTAGCCGCGCTTTCAAACAAGCTAGAAGCAAGTCACAAAACATTGGAAGAGTGTCAGAACGAGCAACATCGTTTGTTGACTGTGCAAGCCGAGAACCAGCAACTGCACGCGCAATTAGAAACCAGTTTTGCCGAATCCAAGCGGCAAATAGATGAACTGATGGCGAACAACAAGGCCCTGCTGGAAGAATCCGATGCGCTGTCAAGCAACCTTGCGGCCGGCGAAAAGCGCATTGAAGAGCTCCGCACAGTTCAACATGATTTACAGTTGGAGAATCAGCAGTTAGTCGCTGAAAATCAGCAGCTTCAACGGGAGATCACGGACTTTCACGAACAGCTCGAGACGGCTCAGTCGCAACTCGGTGAATCGGCGAAGCGCCACCAGGAGGAGACCGTTTGCAACGAGAAATTGCAAAACGAAACCGGTGAATTGAAACAGCAGTTAGAACAAAGCGCGGCAGCGATCAAAGAGCTTCAGAACACGGAACGGCGCTCCTCGGAAATTCACTTTGAGAATCAAAAGCTGCGCCTTGAAAACCAAGCCTTGCAACGAGAACTTGAAACCCACCGCGTTCAGTTAAATGCGAGCGAAGCCCGATTGCAGGAATTGGCCCATCGAAATCAGGAAATTTCTGATCGTTGCGCGGGTCTGGAAGCCGAGGTTGCCGATTTCAAACGACAGCTGGAAGACAGCCAATCGAAGGCTCGGAAAATAGAGATCACACCACAACAACTAGCCAATGTTGAATCTCGCGAGTTGATTTATAAGGAGCAGCAACAGAAGTTGGAAGCACTGATCGTCGACTTGGAACGCGAACTCTCCGAAGGCAAAAACCAGGTCCAAGCGCTCGAGGATACTCACGAGCGTTTACGGGAAACGGATCGCGTCTGTCAGGGGTTGGCCGACGAAAATCGCCGGCTTGGGGAGGAGATCTCCCGTTGGCAGGAGCGCCTCGCCGCCGGCGAGGAAAACCAGAGACAGGTGAGTATCCTCCGGCAGCAGCTCGACGAACTACAAATGGAGCATGCGCGCCTCATCGCTGTAAAACGCCTGGGGTCAGAGGAGCTTGCCGCCAATCGCGAAGCTATCGCGGTTTCGTCGTGCCTCGCGTCGGATTGCGATGGTGCAATGGTTCTTCAAAGCGCGCCAAATGCTGTCGCCGAATTATCCTCGAACCTGGGTAACTCTTCAGCGACCAATGTCGGTGAACTAACGCCATCCGAGATCGCAATCTCGGAAACAAAATTACTGAACCACGGCTCCAGTGAGAGCAGCGGCAAGCCAACGGATCATGTTTCAGCCGACCCGGCAGCGGAAATCCATGCCGCAAAGGAAGAAGCATCGAGTTGGGTTGATCGGACTTCGGTCAAGCGAAAATGGCGTTTCCGAGCGGTTCCCGCGATTGCTATTGTGATCGCGAGCATAGTCACCATGGGAATTCTGGGAACTAGATTTTTAATGTCGGAAGAGTCTGCAGTTCCGCCTGAAACAAGTTCTGACGAATACACAGCCGATCCTATCTCAACATCTCAGACAAAATCAGCGCCGCGCCTCCGGGGCACATTTGAAACTGTTCGCCCGACCCGGGTTTACGGCGGGCCGAGCGAAAACGCACCTCTGATCGCCAACATCGGCCCGGGAATGAAGCTCAATGTTGTGGACTCCAGCAACGGTTGGTTAGAGGTTCGCTCGAAGCACGGCCGGCCGCCGGGTTTCATACGCCAAGAGGCGGCCGTACGAATTGGCCAGAACTGACCGGTGCGCATTATCAACCGGGCAAATGGGAATGCAGCCGACTTTTAGATCTGTTCAAAAACGGATCGCGGACATCTTTGAGTTCACGGACCAGCACAGATGCGTAAACCGTGTGATAGCAAAATTTGAAGATCCCAGATAAAGACGCGAGCCCACTCGACACTCAGACCCCATTACCGACCCGTCATTGATTTAATGACAACACTTGTTCGCCTGCGGTTCTCCAAGGGCGAACGGCGTGGTCTTCAGCAATCTGTGAGAAATATTGCAGCTGACCTATGTGAACTGATTTCGTATATTCAAGGATAACTCCGCCTTGTTTTCTTTGCTCGTCGTGCTTTGCCGCACGTCGCAGCATTGCTGAAGGATGACGCTACTGTATGTTATAAGATCCAGTAGGTAATGAGCGAAATCGCCAAGCCAAAGCGTATGCTTGGCCAAAATCCGCTTTGTATTGTTTATTGACTTATGAGTGATGCGAACTTCTATCAGGTTCTCGGTGTGGGGCGCTCCGCGAGCGCCGATGAAATTAAATCAGCTTATCGAGAGTGCGTTAAACGATATCATCCGGACCTCTTTTCCACGGCGGGCGAGAAAGCAGAAGCTACGGAAAAACTCCGGCAAATCAATGAAGCCTATGCAGTTCTCGGAAACGCCGAGCGTCGCCACCGCTACGATCAAGAGTTCATTCAAAAACCAAAAACGCGCGCTCATACCCCCGCGGCGACTAAGCCCCGTAAGACTTCACGCCCCCGTCATGCGAACCTGGGGAGCAAGACGGCCGAAATCCTGAAGGGACGCCGGTATTTTTCCAGGAAGTGGGCGGGATATACCATAGCGGCAGCTGTGATGGTCCTCGTCCTTATTTATGCGGGCAAAAGCGAACCGCAATTGATCACCGTATGGACACTGGTGGAAAAACTTGAGGTTTCACCGGCGAAAAGTCTTTCTCCGCCCGAGGGCGCCGGCCAGGGCTGGGTCCCTTTGGGTCAGTACGTGTCTGTCTCAGAATGCGCCGGGATACTTAAGCAGAGAGTCCGGAAGGATGAACAAGAGGGTAGCAGGGCTGTTTTTGATGAACAAAACGGCACCATGGCAATTACAGTCTACGTAAAGAAAGAAACCGCTCAGGCTCGAGACGATGCCAAATCTAAGGTGACCGCGGAACGTTCTGCCGCGGTCGAAGATGCTTCAAAAAACGAGCAGCGGCAGGTAGAGCAACAGGCGACGGAAGAGGGCACGAAATCATTTCCAAAGAACGACGTGATTAAACGGGTGAGAAGTCTCGAGTGCCGTGAAACGCAGCGGTTGGAAAGTGAGTCCTGGCTTCGGCGCAGATTGAGAAGAATGGCGCTGCTTCTTTAATTGAAAGGATCGGGAAGCTTGTCTCCGGAGGAACTAGTAAAGTTGAAGGATTAAATGAGGTTATGGGGACCTAACAAGCCGCTTGAGTCGATTTCAACTCAGGTTGACGGTTCGGCAGGCGATTAAACAATTACGGGTTCTATCCCTGCAGGCCAATCCATATGTTTTCTGTATGCAGTCAAATAATACAACGATCTGAAAGATTTTCATGAAACGAGTAAATCTTAACTCCATATTCAGGACTGCATACCGCTAAACTGTTTTTATGTATCGCAACTCCCTTGGGCCCTCCTTCCATTTTATTGCGCGCATTAACTTCTTTAAAAATATCATCGGGACCAACAGTTTTCTGTAACACAGGCGATTGAGACCAGCGCACTTTAGAACCGTCTCTTTTTGGCTGGTATACGCTGAAGTAATTGGCTCCCGCATTCGTAACGACAAGATGGTTAGTCTCGGGTGTAAATGCTACTGAATGTGGATGGCGTAATCCTGAATCTTCGATTGTCGTCACCGGTCTAGGCCCGTATTTTAATTTTCCTCTGGCGAGGATCGTATCCCGACGTCGAAATATACTTACAGTGTGATTGCCATGATTGGCGACGGCAAGCCATTTTCCGCATTGCGAAAAAGCCAATCCATCCGGATCAGCGAGGCTACGGTGTTTCAATTCGAAGACAGGTTTTAATTTAAAGCTAAGTGACGAGCCTGAGGTTTTACGGTAAAAGGATATTCTGCCAGTTTTGAGATTGCACGCCGCCAAGTAGTCATTATTTGGCGGGACAAAAGCAACGCCATCTGAGTAATTCAATCTCGTCTCCGGCCCGCAAATCTCAAAAACCGGCACTGTGCTATAATTATCCTTTGTTTTATTTTTTTCATATATAGAAATTGATCCGGCACGTTGAGCAACTGCGAGCAGTTCGGTATCGCCTGCCAGCGCGAATGAGAGATCGTGTGGATAGTTAAGTCCCGATCTAGGTCCGTTAATGCTCCAATAGGGTGTATCTTCGAATAGGCCGTCTGGTTTTCGTCGAAATAGAAAAATACTATTCGTATCTGAAGTAGCAACACCTAATATGTTCCCCGAAAATGAAAAAGCTACGCCTTCAAATCTTTGTAAATTATTTGGCGGCGCAAGATTCTGAACTGAATAATCAGTTGCTTCGATCTCGATACTAGAAGTGTCAGCCAAGTCATTTTTGTCGCGTATCACGTCGCCCTCGATGTTGTTTTACAAATTATGCAGAACTCAGGAATTTCTTTAATGGCCGGATACTGATCGGTGGGCTCAACGCTAGGTCGTTAACCCTGTAGTTGAATTGAATTCTCCCGAAGTCTCCTGCCAGTGAATCCGCTAGCTACTGGCATTCTATTCGATTTATAGAAAACAAACCAATGAACGTGTAACGAGTCTTTGACCGTTTTAGCGGCGCGATTCAGAGCAACAACGCTCGATTGCACCTCATTCGGAGCTTTTGAATTCCATTGCTGTTCTAACCGATGCCGAGTTCGATACCTGCGATCGGACCACAACCGTTTCCAAAGAGCAAAAATAGCGAGGGAAGCCTATTGGCACCTTCCATCATTCGAAGCTGTATCCGGGTGAAACTCTGATTGGATTCGGAAGTGACGAAATTGATCGATTTTTCAAGTCCGCGAGTATAGAATAACAGAAAGCCCGGGAGCTTAATTTCTGCGGAAACGGAGGTGGCCAGATGCGTAACGGGAAAATCCGTATCGGCATTATGGGCCTGGGCCAGATTGGTCGGCACCTGTATCACCTGGCTCTGGAAAAAGATGATATCGAAATCGTCGCCGTGGCCGATATCGGCAAACCGGAAATCATCCAGTACCTGCTCAAGAGTGACGGTGTGGAAGAACCGCCCTGCGAGCTCCAAGACAACTATCTGATCAATGAGAAATTCCGCACGAGAATGCTCCAGCTGGCACGACCGGAAGAGGTTCCATGGGATGTTCTGAACGTCGACTGCGTCGTCGATGCCACGGGCCGATATCGGCGTCGGCGCGACATGGAAGCGCATTTGCGCGCCGGCGCCAGGCGGGTCATTCTCTCGACGCTGCCGGCCGAGCCGATCGACCGGATCATCATACCTGGAATCAATGAAAGCAGCGCCGCGAGCACAGACAAAATGATTTCGGCCGGTTCTGCGACGACCAATGCGCTTGCGCTCTTATTGCGATCGCTGGACCAAGCCCTGGGAGTCGACTGCGCGTCGATGACGACGGTCCATGCCTATAGCAGCGATCAGTCGCTTCAGGATTATGCCCACGAGGACTTTCGCCGCAGCCGGTCCGCGGCGGAGAATATTATTCCCAACAATAATGAGTCCGCGCGATGGGTCGAGTTTGTTCTGCCAAAGTTTGCCGGGAAGTTGAGCGGTTCCTTTTCATGAAGGTTGCTGGATCTTAACTGCGTCATGCAGGAAAGCAACGTCACGGTCGAGCAAGTGAACGAGATCATGCGCGCCGCCGCGGCTGATCAGCCGACGTTGATCGGTGTGACCGATGATCCGATTGTTTCGTCTGACGTCATCGGGTGCAGGCAATCCTTGCTCTTTGATTCGCGTGCGACCATCAAGGCAGGAAAGAGAATGGTCAAAGTACTGGCGTGGTACGAGAGCCTGGGTCATGCCTGCCGCGTACTCGAGGTGATCCGGCACTATAGCCGCCTTGACGGCATCGGAGGTGAGAAATGAGGGTTGCCATTAACGGATTTGGCCGAATCGGCCGTTCCGTGTTTCGTATTCTGGATAAGCGCGCAGACGCCGAACTGGTTGCGATCAACGACGTCTTCGATCACAACGCGCTGCGTTATCTGCTGAATTATGACACCGTAATGGGTCGCTTTAAGGGCGCTTTGCGGCTCGAAGGCGATAATCTGATCACGTCGCATGGTCGAACCCGCATGCTTCATGAAAAGGAACCGCTCAAACTGCCGTGGCGTGAACTCGACATCGACGTCGTCATCGAATCGACAGGAATATTCACCAGCAGGGAACAACTCGGCAAACATCTGGACGCCGGCGCTAAGCGCGTGGTGCTGACCGTTCCGGCGAAGGACGAGATTGACTATACCGTCGTGCTCGGCGTTAACGATGACGGGCTCAAGCCGGATCACCGGATGATTTCGAACGCGAGCTGCACCACTAATTGTCTGGCGCCGCTGGCAAAGGTGCTCAACGATTCGTTCGGCATCGTCGAAGGTATCATCAATACCGTGCACGCCTACACCAACGACCAGCGCCTGGCCGACGTGCCGCACTCGGATTGGCGGCGCAGCCGTGCCGCGGCGGAAAATATCATACCGACCTCTACCGGTGCGGCGAAGGCGGTGGGCGAGGTCTTGCCCGAGCTTAAAGGGCGGCTGGACGGAATTGCCGCGCGTGTCCCGGTGCCCGATGGCTCCGTGGTCGATTTGTTTGTCGAACTTGAGAAATCCGTCAAGGCCGAGGACGTTCATGCGGCGATAAAATCCGCGGCGGAGTCGAAACGAATGAAGGGTATTTTGCAACTCATGGACTCGCCCGTCGTATCATCGGACGTCATCGGAAATTCGCATTCCTCTATTTTCGACCCGGCATTTACCAGCATTACCGGTGGCAAATATCTGAAGTGCCTCAGTTGGTACGACAACGAGTGGGGATATTCCAATCGCGTTTGTGATTTGCTGGGTTTGATCGCTCGGTGGGGATAACGCGTCTGATGGCCGTCAGGGGTAAAGCGTGAGGGGTTAGGGGTTCGGATAATACCTCTTACTCCTTACCCGTCACGCCTTACGAGTTTTTGAAGCGAGATTATTTTTTCCACACCGCGTCAATGAAGCCGCTCCTGTCCAGCTCTTGAATGAAGCTCGAATCAACGACGCTGGCCGGATCGAAAGTCTTGGCGCGCGGGTCGCGCAGCTCCAATGTCTTGAGCATGAACTCGATGCCCTTCATGTTGACGTACGGAATGCGGTCCTGGAAGCGGGTAACTACTTCGTAGGTAGGTCGCAAGACTTCGGGGTCGCGGTTCTGCGCGAAGTCGGCCGTGACCTTTAAAACGAATTCCCGATTGTCTTTGTAATAACGTAGCCCTTCTACGAAGGTCTTCATCACTCGCATGACGGTGTCGCGATGAGCTTTGACGTAGCTCTTGGTGCTGGCAAAGCAGCTACCGGGGTTGTAAAGCCCAAGTTTACTCATGTCGATAAGCTCATGAAGACCGAGCCTCTCTGCGGCGATGTCTTGTGGCGGAATGAAAGTGGAGGCATGGATGGCACCTTTGCTCAAGGCGGCCAATCGCGTCGGCGCGCCGCCGACCGCAACCATAGCGAAGTCACGATCGGGATTGAGGCCGCGCTCTTTGAGGATAAAGCGGATGACGCTGTCCTCCTGCGAACCGATAGTCGTCACGCCGATTTTCTTGCCTTTGAGATCGGCGATGGTTTTGACGTCCGGCGTCGAAAAGACGCGCCAGTAGAGCGTGTTAATACCGCAGGCGAGATAAACCGTATCGGCGCCGCCGACGGCCGACGCCACGATCGCCGCGCCGCCGATGAAGCTCAACGGCACCTGGCCCGAAACCATCGCGGTAGTTAGAATCGGGCTTCCTTGGATATAAACGAGATCGACGTCAAGCCCGTTCTTTTTGAACAGACCGCCCTTGCGCATGACGTCGACAATGCCGAGGGATGCGACCGGGGCAGGGTAGCCGATGACGAGCCTTTCGAGTTTCGGCGCGTCCGCGGAGTGCACGCCAGACGTCAACATGAGCACAAGAATTGCTGCGGCAATCATTCTGAAGAGAGTCAAAGTGTCACTCCTTCGTTGGCTCGTGGGCGCGGTTTCGGATTTGTCAGAGGAGGGCTAGGAGTATTCACCACAGACCCAGTGCGGTGTAGCCGCTACCAAAAGGGGAAAAACAGGATTCACCGCAGAGGCCTAGAGCCCGTAGAGATTCTTTATTGCAAAACTCTCCCCTCCGGGTCCTTGGCGCCTCCGCGATGAACCATCCGAGTTCTTCGCGTTCTGTTCTGCCGCGCTACGCTCTTACTGGCGAAAGATTTCGCGGAATTCTTTCTGGTATTGGTTATAATTTTCGCCGAGCTCAGGAGGTATAGGGAAGAGCTTGAGATTTTTTGCCTGCATCTTGGTATCGATGCCGGGCCGGGAGGGTGTCCTACCGATCGCCAAGACGAGCTGCTGGCCTTCTTTTGAGAGCACAAAGTCGATGAACAGTTTTGCCGCGTTGGGGTGAGGGGCTTTGGCCGCAACCCCGATCGGGTGCAGCGACACCGTTACCGGGTCGAGCGTGGTGACCCATTCCACAGGAGCTCCTTGTTCCTTCATTTTTTCGATTCGATGGGCCAATGCCATCCCCATGTGAAACTCCCCCGCCGCCATGAGCTGCGCGATTAGAGTCTGGCCGTTGCGAAGCTGAATATCCTGTTTGGCCAGTGCCCTCATGTAGCGTTGCGCTCTTTCTCGGCCCCAAGCCACGGAGATGGCTGCGTACCACGAGTACATTTCTTCCTCCATGCCGATTTTACTTTTCCACTTAGGGTCGAGTAAGTCTTCCCAGCTCTTGGGTGCCTGGTCCTTCGGCACGAGTTTTGTGTTGTATGCGATGATATTGTAAGCGTCGAAATAGTCTATCCAATACGCCTTGGCATCCTTGAATCCTTGCGGGTAGGCGCCGCTCTCCGGCGACAAATAGGGCTGAAGAAAACCTGCTTTCACTAATTGATGTGTTTCCACGCCCCGAACCGCCACGAGGTCGAAAAAAAATTTACCCACGCGGCTCTCGTTGAGGATGCGGTTAAAGAGTCTGGCCGAACCCGCATTGAAAAATTCGGTCTTGATGAACGGATATTTTTTGTTGTAGGCATCAAAGAGCCTCTTGACGTCTTCGATGCTGGTCGAAGTGTACCAAACGAGCGAGCCTTCTTTTTTTGCGCCCTCCACGAGCTTGGCGGCGTGACTTTCCTGACCGTTAGAGTTTATTGGAAACCAAATTTGAAAGATCAGAATCGAAATCAATATACGCCGCATCGAACCACCTCCAGCGTGGCTCCTCGATTCCATTGGCATCGGGATATCCGATTGAGAGGGGTGTTGCAAGATCGAACAAGACTGGGAAGAAGCGAAGCGCACGGCCCGTGGATGTGAAGCTGCAGTTGACCGGGTCATTAGCCGGTGTTATTCGCCTACCAAAGCGGAGTTGAGGTATTTTGTGTGTCGGGTTTCAAGCCTCGAGTTGAACCTGGGATCCAAGACACAACGCTCGAGTCTTCGTCATGGTCAGATCAAAGAAGGGAATCATTTCATGATCAAAGAAGGGAAATTCACGATCCTCGAAACACGCGGCGCGGTGGCGAAAATTACGATCAACCGGCCGGAGAAAAGAAACGCTTTGAGCCGCGACGCGATCCGGGAGATTTTGGCGATCTTCGATGAATTGCGCAAAGACGACTCCATCGCCGTGGTATTGACGACGGGCGCGGGCGACGTGGCGTACTGCGCCGGGCGGGATTTATCGGAGTTCCCCACTGAGGGCGGCAAGAACCGCGGAACTGACCGTCGCGCGGAACCGCGTGCTTATCATGTGGCCGAAGTGATCCGAACCTTTCCCAAGGTGACGATCGCCGTAGTGAACGGGTTTTGCCTAGGCGGCGGCATCACACTCTTGCTGCCGCACGATCTCGCCATTGCATCGAATAAAGCGCAGTTCGGGTTGCCGGAAATCAAGCGCGGCTTCTTGCCCTATCCGATTATCGCGACGATGTTCAAGACGCTCATTCCCACCAAACTTGCCTTTGAGTTGATTCTTACCGGCGAGAACTGGGATGCAAAGAAATCCATGGAAGCCGGACTGATCAACCGCGTCGTGCCACACGAACAGTTGCAAGACGAAGCCTGGAAGTGGGGCGAAGAAATCGGCAAATTTGACAAAGTTACACTTAAATATTGCAAGATGGCGGGGCGCTCTTCGATGGAAGCGACGAGCGTGCCGGCCGCGGCCGAGATCGCTTGGCTTATGCAGGAGGAACACGCGTTGGTCAATCCGCGGGCGTATGCCGGGACGCGGCAGTTTCATAAATAGTTGCCGGTTGTAAGTGATCAGTTGTTGGAGGGGTGCGGGCGATGAAAAATAACTTTGCGCGCGTAAGATTGTTGCTCGGAGTGTCGTTGTTTGCTTCGGTAATAGTTATGTCAACTTCCACAACGGTGTCGGCGAAGACTCAGCTTCGCGTGGCCTACAGCTCGATCTCGGGAACGGCGGTAGTGACCTGGCTCGCAGTCGATAAAGGCTTGTTTGCAAAGAATGGTCTCGACGTCGAGTTGATTTATGTCGCCGGTTCCCAGGCGATGCAGTCACTACTCAGCGGCACCACGCCGATCGGCATTCAGGGCATCGAGCCGGTCTTTCGCGTGAACGCCCACGGCAGCGACACGGTGATGATCCTCGGCATCGTGACCAAGCCGCCCTTTTCGATCATGGTGCGCCCCGAGATCAAGGATTACCGGGAGCTCAAGGGCAAGCCGATGGGCATTACACGCTACGGCTCGTCTACGGACATGCTGCTTCGCCTGACATTGGAAAAATGGGGATTTAAGCCCGAGGCCGACGTGCCCATTTTGCAGATGGGCGGAGTTCCGCCGATCCTGGCAGCCATGGAGTCGCGGAAGATCGTCGGCGGGCCGCTGTCTTTGCCGACGCTGGCGCGGGCGAAGCAGGAAGGTTATCGCGAATTGGCCGACGTGGCGGATCTGGTTCCGGAGTATCAGGTGGCCGGAGTGGTTACCCGGCGCGCCTTCATCAAGCAAAATCCCGACGTCGTGCGAAGCTTTGCAAGGGCGATCGCGGAGGGCATGGCGTTATTTAGAAGCGATCCCGAATCGGTAATGAAGGTTATGAAAACGCGGCTCAAGATCGACGACCCGCTGGTGATCGAGGAAACTCAGAAGAACTATCCGCGCTATATGCCCAAAGTTCCCTACCCGAGTCGAGCGGGCATCGCGGTAATCAAAGGATTCCTCGACAAGAACGAGCCGGCCGTGCGACCACTGTCGATCGATGGTCAGATCGATAATCACATCGTGCGCGAGCTCGAGCAGAGCGGGTTTTTCAGCAATGTGCAGCGCGCGAAGTGAAGTGAAAAGAGTTGGAGTGGTGGAGTGATGGAACGATCAGATAAAAAATACTCCATCACTCCATTTGGTTTTATCGAGCACGATGGGTATTGGCAAAAAGTACAATCTTACGCCTACGCTGAGCGAAAGAGCAGAGGAGAATTCCGTCTGCGGACGGCGTCATTCACGGGCAGGGGCCTTCAGTCCGGCGTGGAAGTCCCCACGTGGGAACGAATCCGTGAATCGATTTACAAAGGCAGAGGCGGATGATCGCGGCTCGAACCAGGGCAATGTCCGCAATCCGTTCGTGCGCTCAGCGAGTTAGTTGAATTTTTGCGCGCTAAAAATCTTCGTTTTCTAAGCGCCAGATTGCCGAGCCCCGCCGAGAGCAGTAAGAGCGTTTGAGCGGTCCTAATTTCCCACCGGAGCGAATAGTTCATTCAGCGGCGGGCGAGACGGGATGTAGCCCTGTTCGTTTGCGTACTGAAGGAACTTTTCAAGCACGACCTGATTTTCGGCTGTTAAGCCGTGGCCCCAAGGATTACCGCCGAATATTTCTTCCTCTTCTTCTAAAATCAACACTGCGCTCGGAAACGCGAGACGCTTCGCGTAGTCGTAGGATTTGCGGCAGAGGTTTTCCGCTTCTGTGAATGCGTTGAGTAGACTTGAGACCAGCCAGGGCTGTTCGTCAAAGAGTGACTGGCGCACGACGAGAGTGTGCGTGATCGGAAAAATCTTCGTCTTGTGAAAGTATTCGTTCACCGTGGTTCTCGGATCTTTGAAGACGCGTCGAATGCGCGGGTCTCGTGCTCGGAAGGAGGGTACGACGTTGGGTGGGATCAGCGCGTCGATCTCGCCGCGCAGCAAGAGCGCTTCGGTGGGTTCGTCCACCACGGTGACTTTGACGCCTGCCGGTGGCTGATATCCCGCTCGCTCGGGCGCCGAGGTGAACCACTCGCAATCCTCCGGCCGCACGCCGTGGTATTCCTGTAGGATTCCGCGCGCCCACAGGCCCACCGTAAGTCGGTACTCGTCCATGCCAATCTTTTTCCCTTTGAGATCCTCAGGCCGCTCGATGTCTGAAGATGCCGAACAAAAAATATAAGGATGGATCTGCATGCGCAGCGGAAAAATCGGCAACGCGATCACCGGCTCGTTGCGGCAGCGCGCCATCATGTACCAGGAAAGCGACATCTCGGCGATGTCGAATTCTTCATAGACGGGGCGCATGCACGCCTCGCCGGTTTCGGCACGACGCGGTTGCAGCTTGATTCCGTGCGCCGTGACTTCGCCGTTAAGTAAAGGCCGCGTGCGATGGTAATCTGCGAGCATAAGAGTCAATTCTAAGTCGTGAGTTGTCGCGGAGTGCTCTGTTGTTGGAGTAATGGAGTGTTGGAGTGATGCGGGGGATCAGCGAGCGAGGACCCATACTCCAGTACTCCACCACTCCAGTACTCCAATTTTGATTTATTTGTTCTGTCCGCTCGCCTTCACCAAAAACTGCCGAGTGAAAAACTTCGCCGCGCCGCCGAGTTTTTTCGCTTCCGCTTCGATGCGCGTGGCGGCGATGAGCGACTCGATATCTTCCTTGGTGATCGAGATCGAATAAACGTTGGCGAACTGGTTGATGACTTGGCGCACCGATGCCGGATCGCCGAAAGTGTTCTTTTTGATGACCGCGGCTGCAACTTTTTCTTGGTTGTTACGAAGAAAATCGAGAGCACGCTTGATGGCGCGCAGCACCGAGACTATTCCTTCCGGATCCGTTTCTATTTTTTGTTTGCTCGATACAATCACCACGAAGGGGAATCCGGGCATAACACTGCCGATGTCGAAAAGAGTAGGGAACCCTTTCTTCTCGAGCTCTATCCTTTCTAAAAACGAAAACGGCGAGGCCTGAATTTTACCGGATTCCAAAGCTTGGGCTCGAGATGGACTGTTGCCGACGCCGTAAAGTATTTTGTAATCCCGGTCGCGCACCAAGCCTTTCTTGGCTAAGCCTTCTACCGCGGCGAATTCCGCGACGCCGCCGGGGCCGGTGACGCCGACGACTTTGCCCTTCAGATCGTTGACGCTGTTGATCCCTTTGGCGCCGAGGAGCGTGTAATCCATGTATGGCTGAATGCCGCTGATGATGAACATCGGCGCGTTTTGCGCGATGGCTCGAACCGCGGCCACTCCGGCGACCAAAGTGTAATCCACGCCGCCGCCGACGAGCGCAGCCATCGCAGTAGGGCCGCCCCGAATCAGTACCGTTTTTACTTCCAGCCCTTCAGCGGCAAAGAAGCCAAATTCCTGGGCGACGACGAGCGGCAAAGTCCCGCTCAATGTAGGAGTATTGGAAGCGAAGTTGACGGACTTTGCGGAGGCGGCCTCGGCACGGCTGCCAAATGCAATTAGTAACGTAAATACCAGCAGCACAAATTTCAGTCCCATCACATACGCGGGATGCGAAGAATCACCCCCACCTTTGTCCTCCCCCGTCGGAGACTGTGTCGCAATGGGTGGAATATTCAAAGTAAACCTGTTCAGAGCATCGCCGAGAGGACGATAGGGTTCAGAGTGATTGTCTGAAAGCTCAGTGTTGATCCAGTTTTGCCTCCAACTGGTGCCTAGGCGTACTCGGCGCGAATCTTACGCCATCACCGGGATTCGAAGAGCCGTAAGCTTTTCGATCAGGCTGGATACCCCCAGAATCGTAATCATCCGCGCAAGATTAAAACAGGTGGCCAACAAAGAGGTCTCCGCATTGACCCCCACCTTTCCCCGCAGTAAAAATCCAATGGTTTTCAGATTGCTCTTGATATGGCCAAAGGGAAGCTCCGCTCGCTCCTTTCTTCGGCCATAGATTTCTTTTGACGCCTCATACTGGACTTCCAGTTTCTCTTTGAGCTCTTCCAGTGCCAGACGAATGATCTTTCGACCGTGCTTGGCCGAGGTGCACTGCCCATAGTGAAGACACCCCTGACAAAGCTTGGG
>VBKY01000131.1 GCA_005879255.1 Deltaproteobacteria bacterium | reverse complement strand
CCCTTTGTCCGTCGCCAGCCCGTTTTCACTCATGGCCGGCAGCAGCGAAGCATAGACTCTGTCCGCAACGGAGTTGCTCGGAGCGCGGCGCCCTGGAGTAATGGAATGTTGGAATAATGGAACATTGGTTCTTAAGCCCATCATTCCAATACTCCATCACTCCAGTACTCCATTCTAGATGCCATAAAACGCTCTCGGGTTGTCATAGAGAATCCTTTGTCTAAGCTGCGGCGAGATGTCCTCGCGCACGGTGATCGCGTTGACGAATTGATCTTCGCGCGACGGGTCACTGTGCGGATAGTCGGAGCCGATGAGTAGATGATCCTCGCCGGTGTATTTTGCTAAATACGGAATGTCTTCGTCGGCTTCGCATGCCACATAAAGCCGGTATTCTTGAAACATCTCGGCGCTCGATCCGAAGCGAAACTTGTCTTTCTGCAGGCGCCGAATGATGTGAATCAAGAACGGCACCCAGCCGGCCGCGGCTTCGATGAAGCCGAAGCGCAAACCGGGAAACTGCTCCGGAATTTTATTGGCGACGATGTCGCGGAAGGCGAGCAAGGGCATCACCCGCGTGTGTCCGAAGGTATGGTTACGAGATAGTTCGAACATCTCGAGAATCGCTCTGACGCCGCAGCCGGTATGCACGCAAATCGACAAGTCTTGTTTCTGCGCTTCCTCGTAGATCGGAAACAGATGGGGATGATCCAGCGTGTAGTCACCCTCGATGCCGCGAAAGAAAATTCCCACGGCGCCGTTATGTTTAGCGAAGCGAATCTCATCGATTGATTCTTTGATCGATTGGAGCGGCAGCACCGCGACCCATTTGATTCGCTCCTGCGCTTGAGCGCATGCCTGCGCGAGAAACCGGTTGTAAGCGCGGCAGAGCGCGATCTCCAGTTCGCGGTCCTTGGTGTTGTAAACGAGAAAAAGCGTCGGATAAACGATCTGCGTCGCCGTGTTGAGCCTATCCATATCCGCGACACGCGCTTTGATGTCGGTCATCTCACGTGACGGAACAGTGGAATCCTTGCGCCCCTCCTGCACTTTTTGTGCGGATGGCGTGACTAAAGCGAAACTTCCCTTCCCCGCCGGCTTAGGGTAGATCTCGCCGTCGATCAACCAAAACGCGTTTCGGTTTCCGAACCAAGTATCTTCAGGCACCGACAACATCAACGGTCGGCGCGGCTGCATCGCCTTGTCCATCATCGCCCACATGGCCTCGCCTTCGGAGATATGCGTATCGGCATCAATGATTTGATCCATCGGTTCCCTCCTACGATCCTGTTAGAGTTCTTTTTGAAATGGAGCAAGCAGTGCGTTCCGCCGCGCTTCATTTCGGTATGAAATCATGTTCGACGGAAAAATAAAGAAACGTACCGATGTTGTCCGTCCGTCGATTCAAACCGATCGGCGCTGCGATGCCCGCGACAATCTGCAATTTTTCCTCGTTGACAATGGCGGTTCGAAAGCCGGGTGAAATCGTCGATCTGAACGACCTCTCCCGCTTGCCGTCGTCGTTAATGCTCTGATCGAAGTTTCCGACCCATTCCAGCATGAAATGCAGACGCGGCAAAATCGCAAAGATAGCACTCGAGCCGACGTTGTAGGATACCAGCGAACTTTTCGACGAGAGCGGTCCGGTGCTGCCGTCGAGACGCGCCTGCACATGCGGCAGATAAGTGAGACCGAAGTTGGCGTGCATCGCGAACCGTGACGCCAATTTCTTGCTGAACGGCAGGCTCCATTGATAGCCGACGACGCCGTTGCCGGTGCCGCGGTCACGATTGCCGGTCGGCAGGATCAGACTAAATCTCGGCGCGAACGCCGGCTTCAAGTCGCCCTCTTCCAACGCCTGGTAACGGTAGTTGAGCAAAATGTCGCCGATACCGTAGACGCGGTCTGTTCCGTCGATCAAGTGAAAAGACGGAATCGTGTACGAGAGCTGATGCTCTAGTGAAAATACCGGCCACTCCTGTGTAAAAGTGAAGCTCCAACCATGGCGTCCGCGCGTCGTCGTGTATGCCGCGGTGAAGATATGTTGCACGACGCCGGGCTCTTGGTTGTAGGCCTCTTCGATCAGAAAACTGTTGTCTTCGATGACATCGATGGGCCGCTCCTCGGCGCCACGGCTCTCCGTCGTTGCTAAAATGAAGCTGACCATCGTGGTCAGCAGGCACGTCGCCAGCGTTCTCCGCATCGAATCCTCCCTCAAGCAAAAATATGATTTCAAGGAATGTATCTCAAATCGACCAGTTGTTGAACGGTAAGGCCCTTGGCCTTGGGGTTTTCTTTAGCGATCGTATCGAGAACCACTTCCATTCCTTTCAGCGTCGGCGTGCCATCGTCAGGCGTCGCCCGCAGCGAACCTTCGTACACCACCTCGCCCATCTGCCGATCGGGAAGTTTGCTCAGAAAGACGATCTTGCTGATCGCTTCCAGGCGATGTGTTTTGTAGTAGCGCACCGATTCGATGTAAGCGCGCATGAAGGACCGTACGGTTTGCGGCTGCGTTTCCAAGAAATCGTCGCGCGCGACAAGGTTCACGTGCGGAAACTCGATGCCCTTTTCGATGAAGTCGAGCAAAATCCCGTAGCCCATCTTCTGCGCGACGAGGGTTTCTTCCGGGCTCAGTACGGTGGCTTGAATTGCGCCGGACTTCATCGCGACGAGACGCGCCTGCGATCCACCCACCTGAATGATCTGCACCTCATTCGGCGATAATGCGAATTGATTCAACGCCAACCGGACGACGTAATCCGTATTGCTGCCGAAGCGGCTGATGCCGATCCTTTTCCCCTTCAGTTGTTCCGCGCTGCGAATCCCGCCGATCACAACGAACGTGTAAGGCAATAAATTCGTCGCGCCGCCGATGATCTTGATCTTCGCGCCCTGAAGATACGCATTAACTACCGGCGGACCGCCGGTCATCAATAGATCGAGGCTTTTGCCGATCAGGGCCTGCAGCGACAAGGACCCTCCTGGAATGAAGATCATTTCTAGATTCAAACCATGCTTTTTAAAAATTCCCACGTCTTGGCCAAGATAAAGCGGCGCGATGCCGCCAAAGCCATTAAAGGCGATACGAACATTACTAATCTGGGCGCCGGCGCGAATGGGCGCGAGCGCGCAACAGAGGGCCAGAAACAGTAATTGGAGAGGCGCTTTAATGTTCATCTGTTATCCCATTTCTCTAACTGGAACGATTGAAACGTCTGGAACAAACCGTTCAGGTTCGGCCGACTTTGAACTTTTACCCGTGAACCGGAGCCCCGTGCGTTAATTCCACACCGAAACCGCCATTCTCAACTTTCCAAGTTCTAGATCCGCCAGAGCTTCATTGATTTCATCGTAGCGATAGCTTTTTGTGATGAGACTCTTGAGCTCGATGCGGCCGAGCTTCGCCATCTGGAAAACCTCCTCGACGTCGTTGGCTTGGCGGCTCGAAACACCCGTAATCGTAATTTCCCGCGTGACGAAATTGCCGCTGCTGATCGTAAACGGTCCGCTACCCAAGCCGCCGATAATCGTCGCCGTGCCGCCTGGCCGAGTTGCTTGAATGATTTGATCGGAGGTCTTTGGATTGCCGATAGCTTCGAATGCCTTGTCGACGCCGCCGTCGGTGAGTTTGATCACCGATTTTACCGGGTCTTCCACACTTGCGTTAATCGTATGAGTCGCGCCAAACTGCTTTGCGGCCTCCAACTTTTCATCGACGATGTCGACGGCGATAATCGGATAAGCGCCGAAGCATTTCAGGAATTGAATCGTGTTAAGCCCGATGCCCCCGCAGCCGATCACTAGCGCTGTATCCCCCGGCTCCAAGCGACCGCGATGTTTCACAGCATTGTACGCTGTCGTGACGCGGCAACCGACGATGCTGGCCTCTTCCATCGAGATACCGTCAGGGATTTTGAACGTCATGTATGACGGCACGGATACATATTCGGCAAAACCGCCGACGTTCCAGCGCGTGATAACCGTGCCGTCGGTCTTTTTCAAAGTCGGAGGCGCGGGGCGCCGCTCACATAGATTCTCGCGTGCGCTCAGACAGTATCGACACCGGCCGCATTTGTAGCGCATGCCGATGATCACACGATCACCGACCTTGAAATCTTTACAGTGCGCCCCTATTTGCTCAACATTCCCGGCAACCTCATGACCGAGAATTGTCGGCGGCGTGAAACGATTTCTTCCTTCGACGACTTTCAAATCGGTGTGGCAGACGCCGCAAGAAGCGACTTTGATCAATACATCGTCGTCGCCAACGTCGGGGATGTGCAAATCGTCGATTTTCAACGGTTGGCGCGCTTCGTATAAGACAGCAGCTTTCATGAATCTTCCTTTCGCCGTACCCTGACGAATGAGAAGAGCAACCACAGGGGTTGCCCCTACGCATTAGAATGGAAACTACTTACGACACTGCAATGGTAACCGTCAAGGGAATCCGGTCCGCTTGACACAAGACTGGATGCGGCGATAGCGTTCGGGAAAAAAAGATTTCTCACTCCGTTCGAAATGACAGGCAGTTAGTTCATCCTTTTTGTCTGTCATCCCGAGCGACAGTGAGGATCTCGACCGAATGATCCGAAACGAAAGGACACTGCCATGCCGAACAAACCCACGCCCCAAGATGTCACCGTCGACGCCAAGACAACAGCACTGCTTGTGCTCGACCTAAATTGTCGCTGCGAAGATCCCAAAGAACCCTGTTACAAACTGATCAACCCGGTGGCGAAATTTCTTGACCGCGCCCGCCAGGCGAATATGTTTATTCTCTACACTGCTGCCGACCGCTATAAAGACACGCCGGACGCGAGAATGCCGCATGCCTTCAAGCAGCGCGATGACGAGCCGACCATTTTTCCCGCGGCCTTCGATAAGTTCTACAGCGGCGAGATGCAGCCGATGCTGCAGCAGCGCGGCATCAAGACGGTAATCTGCTGCGGCGCGTCGAGCAATCAAGCGGTCATGTACACCGCCACGGCCGCCGTCCGTCCCTTCGGCTACACCTGCGTGATTCCGGTAGACGGTCTTATCGCCCGCGGCGACTACGAGCACGAGTTCACTCTGCACCAGTTCACGATCCTACCCGGTGGAGCGGCGGAGAAGTTCAGAGTCACTGAGTTCGACAAGATTAAGATTGCGTGATCAGCACGGAGTCTAAAGCCAAATAAACTTTCACCCTGCCGGTAATAGTGACGTAGATTCGCGGCGCTAACGATCAGACGCTGAGCTGCGGGCGCCGCGGGCGCCGGTCAACTCCAGCGGCATGTTAGGCGAGAGCATCTTGCTTTGTTCCGTAGACAACGAGTTGTCGTCGCTTGATTGTGCCGGACGCCGCCGGGCAGTATCCCTGATGGTCTTCCAGCATCTCCAACCCCAACTGGCGCCCAGCCAGGCGAAAGCGCTCGGGCTCACGAGATACCGCGTTCGTGATCATGATGTAACCGCCGGGCCGACACACGCGCTTGAACTCGGACAGGACATCTCTAGTGTCCGAGATATACGCAAAGAGCCCCAGCGCCACCACGTGATCAACGGCCTCACCAGGCAGGGGCAGGTCGCGGGCGTCAGCAGCGATCGCGATGACATTCGCCGCCGCCCCCTTCACCATCCGCGCGCACTCTGTAGACTTGTCGGCCACAATGAGAAGGTCACAGTGACATGCGAGGTTCTTGATCTTCTCGGGCCATGGACCACAGCCAACGTTCAGCACCCGCCCTCGTCGGCGCTCGAGGTATGACTCCATGAGGTCAGCCTGCCCTTCACCCGCAAGGCCGAAGCGGTGATGGTGGTGTTGCCACATGAGCTGCTTGTAGTTCAGCGGCGTGCCCCCCGACGTTGATACGGGCGCTCAACTAGCGTCCGACCCCTAAGCTGTGGCCACGATCAAGTGCCTCGATGAAATCGAAGAGCGGATCTTCTAGGGCAGTCGATAGCAGCGTTAAAAGGTGCCGGCTCTTGTCCTTCAAGGTCTCAGCATCCGACGCAAAGGACTCCGGTCGATGGTGAAGCTCATTGCGCAATACGCTGATCTTGTCGAGCAACGTCCTCAAGGAGCTACTTATCAATCTCCGCTCTCGGAACAACACCGCGCCCTGAACCGTACTTCTTGCGATAGCAGTGAATGATTTGTTGTGCTGAGCGAGATATTGGATCAGTTGTCCCAGTGTCAGGAGTTCGAATGGCTTTGCCGGGATCGCGCTGCTCTCCTCTGCCAGCGGTCGCATGGTGGCCGCGGACCGTCGCACAATGACCTCGAAAGAGTCCACAGCCTTCTTGACGATCCCCTGCAGTAGGGTGTCGCGGATCTGCCCGGCCTGCAACTCGCACTGCCAACGCGCGAGATCGCTCCGAAGGGCCGGGCGCGACGTCGCTGCCTCGCCTAATGTCGGGCCCTCCGATGGGCACGGAGTCTTCGCGCTGGGGCAAGTGTAGGAGTAATCCTCCCGAGTGCGGCGGCGATTGTGTCAGCGCAATGCTCGTATTCCCATCGGCCTTTGAGGTAGGGGTCGTTGATTTGCCATTTGGTCAGCTGCGAGTCGGCTACGCTATAGTCGACCCGGAGGCGATCCGCTACGTACGAGTCCATTGCGATGATAACGTCGTAGGCGGCGAGCTGGCTTCGTTCGATCTCGCGAGGCTGGTGTCCAGAGATGTCGATTCCGGTGCGGGCACGCACGACGGCGATCGCGTCACGTGTCGCAGACGTGCCGGGTGCGATTCCAGCACTGTCGGCTTCGATCCCATGGACGCTGCGAGCTAAGGCCGCTGCCATGGGGCTTCGGCAAGTGTTACCGCCGCAGACGAAGAGCACCTTCATACAGTAACCAGGATCGACGATTCGCGTCGCCTAACGCCAGGCGTCAGGCGCGGCTGTAAGCCGTTGCATGCGCGCCATTGTTGGAGGGCTTTCGCTTCATTTTTGGTCGTCGCTCCAACCCTCTATAACTTTGCAGATGTTACGGAGACTGCTGACGCAGGCGGTTAATAATTGGTAACCCTGTGTGACGAGTGGAGCGTTTTGATCCACCTGCACCAAAGAAAACACCTCATCGACCTCCCGACTGGCGAGATGTGCGTCTGCATGCCGTAGTTCATATATGCCCACTAATGGTGTCAGTGTCGCTCGTGCACGGTTTGGATCAATTCTCGTTGCTAGTAGATTCTCCAGCGACTTAAGAGAGCCCCATTGGGTACCTTTGGGAGGGGCCACAAATTTCTGCAGCGCGCTAACGTCAATGCTATCAGCTGTCAGACGGGCCAAGTCTTTCGCCAACGCTAATAGCCCTCCCTTATCAGTAGCCCGGAAACGATGGACCCGCGCAATCAGGTTTGGAATCTGGTCGTGCTCTCTGACTATAGCTATTCGCAGTTTTGCTTTGGCGACATAATTTAATCTCGATAAACTTTCTGCTAATAAACTTTCTGGCGCTCGCGTTTTCGCTGGAACGGCCTTGATTTGCGATGCGAGCAACTCTTCAGAAACCTTGCCTTCGGGACTGATGTTGTAACCAGACCAGACTTTCTGTTGCCAATCAGGTAAGAGCCCTATGTCTTTTGCGTACACGTTAATCAGCCCAAGAGAATTGACACCAAAGCGCACACCGTAATCCGGTGAGCAACCTACGAGTCCGGTGTCTTTCGTGAACCAGCGGAGGCCACCCCCTCTCCGGTGAGCAAGTGTGGACATAACCTCGGGCCGAAACCAAAGCCAGCGGGCTTCCGCAACAAGCGTCTCTCTGTTCTCTTGTTT
>VBKY01000238.1 GCA_005879255.1 Deltaproteobacteria bacterium | reverse complement strand
GCAACCGCTCAAGTGCAAGCCAAGTGCGTATCTGCGTGAGCGCAACCTCTGGGGGTTCATGAAAGATCCGCTCGGCGTGCGGCTGCGTCACGACGTCGGCGTTAAAGCATTACTGTGGGGAAGCGACTTTGCCCATGCCACCGGCGATTGGCCGGAATCGCGCCGGGTCATCGACGAAACTTTTGTCGGCGTCCCCGCCGACGAGCGCTACGCGATGCTGGCGGGAAACGCGATGGAGTTTTTTCATCTCAAAGATACCGTGCCGGAAGTGAGCGACCTCACCCGCGCGGCATAATGTTAGCTCCGGACTCCGATGTAGGATGGGTTGAGCAAAGCGATACCCATCAGTCAGAACACGGACCGCAGAGCCATGGGTATCGGTACAACACGCCTCAACCCATCCTACGATTTGCTCCTTTGAACAGGAGCACTCGAAGATGAAACACATCACGACGATTTCGCTTCTTTTGATTTCCGGCTTTCTTTTGTCGCCCGCGACTTTCGCGGCCGAATCGAGCGGCCAGCGCGGCGAATGGGAAAAAACCGTCGAGGCAGCCAAGAAAGAAGGCCAGCTTACGGTTTATCACTGGGGCACGCCGTTGATGCTCGATGCGGGCGCGTTTCAGAAAGCCTATCCTGAAATCAAGGTAACCACAGTCACCGCTATGGGGACCGAGCTCATGCAGCGCATCCTTGCCGAACGGCGGGGAGATAAATTTATTCCGGATATCTACATCGCCGGCATCGCGTCGATGGTGATCCTGCAAAAGGCGAAAACTTTCGATCCGATCAAAAGCGCGTTGCTACTGCCCGAGGTAAGCGACGAATCGAAGTGGTGGCGCGGCAGACATACCTACGGCGATGCCGAACGGAGCCACATCTTCACGTTTACCAAAAGCCCCGACTACGGCAGCATCGGATTTAACTCCAAGCTGGTCGACCCTACCGAGTTCCGATCCTATTGGGATTTTCTCCAACCGAAGTGGCGCTCGAAAATCACGGTGCAAGATCTGCGCGGCGGCGGACCGGGTTCCACGCCGTTACGCTTCATGTACTACAACGCGGATTTGGGACCTAAATTCCTGCGCCAGCTCTATAGCGGCATGGATGCCACGCTCTACCGAGACAACCGCCTGGCCCTCGATTGGCTTGGCAGCGGCAAGTTTTCCCTGGCATTCTTCGTTCAGAAAGTAGAAGAAGCGGAGGCCAAAGGGTTGCCCGTCGTGCAATTCAGGCAGGCTATGAAGGAAGGCGTCGGCCTGTCATCCCGCGTCGGCCACATGGCCCTGCTCAACCGTGCACCCCATCCGAACGCGGCAAGAGTTTTCATCAACTGGTACCTATCCCGCGAAGGACAAGATCTCTTCCAGAAACTCCAGATCGGCGCCCATGATCCGGCGGATTCGCTAAGGATCGATATCGCGAAACAACAGATTCCCGCCGCCGACCGCCGCCAAGACGGCGTCAAATATATCGACCTGGATGAGCAAAAGGTTTTCGATCCCACGCCCGCCATCCAGCTGATTAAGGAGACGCTCGGAGAGCTCGGCAAATAGGCCGGCGAAGCCATTGATGAAAAGCCCCGTTCCTCTATTGGTCATATATCTCGCCGTCGCATCGAGCACAGCCATCCGAGCGGCGGAGCGCGGACAGTTGCCCGGCGCCAGTGCTTCTCTGAGTAAGTAGATTGGCAATGAAAAAGTCGCCCACGCGACGCCAGGCAGCAAGTAAACCTCCCCGCCTGTGTCCTGAGTGCGGTTCGACCGATATCGTGCCGACCGTCCACGGCATTCCTACTCGTAAACAAGCGCAGCAAATCAAAGCCGGCCGCGCGGTTCTCGCTGACCGCGAAGAATGGGAAGGCATGACCGAGTGGTACTGCAAAACCTGCGGCTGCGACTGGAGCCGACACTCGCGTCGGTTTAAGAAGCCGGGCGGAGTGAATGCGACAAAGGCGTGATGCTTGCACGGGAATTCTAATAAGAAAAGTCTGCAACATTGAACGGAGAATCTTCATGGCTGTCACCGAACCCAATCCGTTGCCCGATTTGCCTTCGCAGGTTTCCCGTGTACTGACTGATTTCATTGCGGCGGCGCAAGCGGCGTTGGGAAGTGATTTGCGAGCCGCTGTGTTGTTTGGCAGTGCCGCCGAGGGTCGGCTACGCGCCACATCCGACGTCAATCTCCTGCTTCTGCTCGGTGGCTTCGATCATGCGCGCGCGGCGGAGTTGCGCAATCCGCTTCGAGTCGCACAGGCCGCGATTCGCCTTAGTCCAATGTTTATTCTCGAAACAGAATTGCCGGCCGCGATTACGGCCTTCGCGGAAAAGTTTGCCGACATCCTCCGTCGCCGCAAAGTTCTGCACGGACCGGACCCTTTTGGCGGCGTAAAAATTCCCCGTGAGACGTTAATCACCCGCCTCGACCAAGTGCTGTTGAATCTCATTCTCCGTCTCCGTGAAGCCTATGTGATGCGCGGTTTGCGCGAAGAGCAACTCGCTCTGGCGATCGCCGACGCTGCCGGCCCACTCCGGTCCTGTGCCGCGACCCTGCTTGAACTCGAAGGAACGCCGGTCAATTCGCCAAAGGCGGCTCTCGAAAAGTTCGTGCAAGCTTCCGGCAACTCAACATGGAGCGAAGCGCTCCAGCGCATCTCGGAAGCGCGCGAGCAACGTATCCTCCCACCCGGCGTCGCTGGAGCCAACCTTCTGACGTTGGTCGAGATCGCCCGCCAGATCCGGTCGCATCTTAAACAACGGACGTAGCGATCATGCCGAATCCTTTCGATCTGCCTGGACCTCAATTCTTGATTTTTTATGTGGTCTTGGGCGTATTCACCATCCTTATTCTCTGGCTTGCCCGGCAAGTTTCCGAGGCGGCCGACGCGCCGCGAATCGACTACTCGGACCCCTATTTGCTCGCCTATCTACGCGGCGGCGGACCGGAAGTCATCAGAGTCGCGACGGTATCGCTGATCGACCGCGGTTTGCTTCAAATGACGGACGATCAGCTTGTCGATGTCAATCAGAGCGCCGTAAATATTGTCCGCCGCCCCATTGAAAAAGCCTTGCTCCAGCATTTCAGATTTCGCGCTAAAGCATCGTCGGCATTCACCAGCCCGGCAATTCTATCGACCTGCGAAGAATATAGAGACGCTCTCCAGCGGCTCGGGCTCATACCGGATGAGTCCGTTCTGCGCGCTCGGCTGTGGCGTCTCTGCGTCGCCGTCATCCTCTTGAGCGGCGTGGCCGCGCTTAAGATCCTCATCGCGCTCCAACGCGGCCGCACCAATATATTTTTCCTGGTTCTACTCGCGGTGTTTTTTGTTTTCATCGCGATACGGGTGCACAATCCATTGCGGACACGCCGCGGCGATGCGCTGTTGGCGGACTTGCGTAACCTGTTCTCGTCCTTGAAAGCTCGCGCCGCGATGCTTCGCCCCGGCGGCGAAACTGCCGATGCCGCGTTGTTGATGGCAATATTCGGACTGGGAGCCCTCCCGGCAGTTTCATTCCCTTACGCGAAGCAGTTCCAACCGAAAAGTTCGGCTTCTTCGACGAGCAGCTGCGGTTCCGCTTGCGGATCGAGCTGCGGCTCATCTTGCGGCGGCGGTGGCGGCTGCGGCGGGTGCGGTGGGAGTTAAACAATGAATGATCGTTTCGGACTGGGCTGGCGCCCTGAGCTCGCCGCTGGAATACTATCGAATCTCAACCGCATCGATGTCGTCGAAGTGATTGCCGACGATTATTTCGACGCTCCGAAATCAAAACGGCGTGCGCTAAAAACTCTGGCGATCCAGGTACCAGTTGCGCTACATGGAGTCAGCCTCGGTCTCGCGTCTTCGATTTCCGTGGAGGCGACACGATTGGAGCAAACGGCTCGGCTCGTCGAGGAAATCCAGCCGGAATTTTGGTCGGAGCATTTGGCCTTTGTCAGAGGCGGTGGAATTGAAATCGGCCATCTCGCCGCGCCGCCCCGAACAGCCACGACCATCGACGGCGCGGCGCGAAACCTGGCCGCCGCCAGAAAAATTATCGGAGTCCTTCCGCTCGTCGAAAATATCGCCACGCTGATCGACCCGCAGGGGAGCACGCTGAGCGAAGCGGATTGGACCCGCGACATTCTCGCCGCGGCAAACTGCGCGCTGCTTCTCGATCTGCACAATCTCTATGCGAATTCAGTCAACTTCGGCTTCGATCCGTATGACTTCACCGATCGGATGCCTCAAGAAAAAATACACGCCATCCACCTGGCCGGCGGGCGTTGGATCAAAGCGAAAACCACCGACGAGCGCCGTCTGCTCGACGATCATCTGCAGGATGTGCCCGAAGCCGTGTACGCTCTCTTGGAATACATCGGGACAAAGATGGCTCATCCACTGACCGTGATCCTCGAACGTGACGGTCGATATCCGCCAATCGGGATTCTGTTGAATCAACTCGACCGGGCCCGTGACGCGCTGCGGCGCGGGCGAGCAAAGCGGTTATCAGAGGCAGCATGAGCGCACAGAAGTTTGAAGCGTTCCTCGCTAAGCTTTACGTCGACGACAACGCACGCTCTCGTTTTCTCGCCGACGCACGGCGAGAAGCTTCAAACGCCGGACTAACCGACGAGGAATGCGCGGCGCTTGAAAAGATCGATTTTGTCGGGCTTGAACTTGCTAGTGCGAGCTTCGCCCGGAAAAGGGCTTCGCGTCCGCCGAGAAAACCCGACTCGAATCTGACTCGCTGGCTCCGGCGACGATAATCAAAACGCGGCGGACACCGCCCAGCAACTCTCATATCGGTTCCTCCAACAATGACAGACCCCGCGGCAACTGCGGTTAGCGAACTCGGCGATGAGATTTGTCTTAAAGGGATCACCCCGGGGTCTAGTTCCGAACGCGCCTGTGGTGAGCTCAGTCGAACCACCGCTTAAAGCATGCGGGAATGACGGACTTCGGACAACGCAGCAAACTTGTGGGGAATCGACCTATAACGATTGAACCAATCATTCCGCCATGATATCTGACTTTATGTTAGGTATTATGGCTCTCAAACAAGAATCACAAAACCCGCCGGAATATGAAAATCGATTGCGCGAGAAGCGCCAGGCCCTTGGTTTGTCGCAAAAGCAGCTCGCCGATTTGGCCGGTATCACACGCCAGGCGGTGTCCGCCGTGGAAGCGAACCAGTACTCCCCTGCTACTTCCGTCGCTCTCCACCTTGCCCGGGCGCTGCGCTGTCGAGTGGACGATTTGTTCAGCATCAAGAGCGGCGGGGAGGTCGTTGAGGGCGAACTTATGGGCTCGCTTCCGGATGGCGCTGGCCCGCTGCGGGCTCAACTCACTCAAATCGGCGACCGTTTGCTGGTCCGGCCGCTGGATGGCGTCGGTGAACTAATGAGCTTAAGGGCCACCGCCGACGGTCTCATCATCGCTGCGTCACCAAAGAACAAACGTGTCAAAGTGAAGCTGCTCAAAGATCGCGAGACGGTCCGGCGGAAAATCGTCGTTGCCGGTTGCGATCCCGCGATGTTTCTTGCCGCCGAGCACTTGAGAAAACACGACAAAGACAATCTCGTGCCTTGCCTTATGGGCAACAGCATCGCCCTCGGCGCACTCAAACGGGGAGAGGTTCACGCGGCAGGAGTGCACTTAGCCGACGAACGTTCCGGAGTTTGGAATCGTCCTGATTTGCAGCGCAGTCTCCGCGACATGGACTGCATGGCAGTCACTTTCGCTCACTGGGAAGAAGGGTTGATCGTGAGACACGGCAATCCGAAGAGAATACGCGAAGTCGCCGACCTGACGCGTCCAAATGTAAGACTCGTCAACCGGGAGAAAGGGTCAGGCGCCCGCCGCCTGCTCGACCGGCAACTGCAGACGGCGGGCATACCAACGGCGCGCGTCAAGGGATACGGTGACGAAGTTTTGTCGCACCTCGAAGTCGCCTCACGCGTGAAGGTGGGTTTGGCGGACGCCGGCGTCGGCGTGCGCTCCGCGGCCGCGATCTGCGGTCTCGATTTCATTCCAATGCAACGCGAGCGCTACGACCTCATTATTCCAAAGGCGCATTATGAAAATTTGCCGGGCCTAAGAACGCTGCTCGATACGATCGTCAGCAAACCGTTTAGAGAAGAGCTTGAGGCGCTCGGCGGTTATGATACCCGCGAGAGCGGCAAAGTCGTCGAGATGACGCCTTAGACTAACGCGGGCATTCTTGTTAACGGAATCATCGGTAGAACAGTCGGGGTTGAATTCAAATGACGATCAGCAAGTTTGCGAGGATGGCATTTTCCTGGTTGACCGTGATTCTGTTTATGCTGTCGGCGGAAGTTTCCGCTCGAGCCGACGAAGTGCTCGTCTCCGCTGCCGCCAGTCTCACAGACGTTCTGAGGGACATCGGCAAAGCGTACCAATTAAAGAGCAAGCATAAGCTTGCTCTTACCCTTGGACCTTCCAACTTTTTGGCGCGTCAGATCGATGAAGGCGCGCCGGCGGATATTTTTTTCTCCGCCGATCTAGCGCAGATGGATCTCCTCGAAAAAAATGGCCGTCTCGAACCCGGCACTCGGAAAAATCTACTTTCGAATCAGCTGGTCGTGATTGTTCCTGCAAACTCCAAGCTTTCAGTTGCGTCACCCAAAGATTTGATGAAGCCTGAAGTCAAAAAAATCGCTTTAGCGGATCCGGCGGCTGTTCCCGTGGGCGTCTATACCAGCAAGTATCTCGCCGACGAAGGCTTGTGGGACAAGCTGAAGCCGAAAATTGTTCCTGTGTTGGATGTTCGCGCGACCCTGGCCTCGGTGGAGTCCGGCAACGTGGAAGCGGGTTTCGTGTACAAGACCGACGCGGCAATTTCGCAAAAGGTGAAGACCGTGTTCGAAGTGCCGATTGAAAAGGGTCCGAAAATAACTTATCCGCTGGCGATCGTCAAAGAATCGAAGAAAAAAGAGGCCGCGCGTGATTTTATGAATTACGTATTGGGCCCTGCAGGCAAAACCGCCTTCAAGAAATACGGCTTCGTGGTTCTCGACTAAGCACGGCCGAATGACATTGCATCGTGATCTTCTCTGTAGAAACCTGGCATATCACGGTTTTCTCGCTCGCCGTCGGTCTCGCCAGCACACTGGTTATATTGCCGTTTGGCGTCGCGTTAGCCTGGCTGTTTGCGCGCAGGGATTGGCCGTTGAAGAGCATCGTCGAGACGATCGTTCTTCTCCCGCTGGTCATGCCGCCCGTGTCCACAGGGTTAATCCTGCTCAAAATATTCGGCAGGCGGAACCCCATCGGGCAGTGGTTGTACGATCGCGGCATCGAGGTCGTCTTCAACTGGAAAGGTGTGCTGATCGCCATGGCGGTGATGTCCTTTCCACTCTTGGTTCGTTCGGTGCGAACCTCTTTCTCGGAAGTCAATCCCCGGCTTGAGCAAATCGCCGCAACCCTCGGCGCGTCGGGGTTACGAATTTTTTTCGTTATCACAATCCCTCTCGCCTACAAGGGCATCGTGGCCGGCGCGCTGCTCGCCTTCTCGCGCGCCCTCGGAGAATTCGGTGCGACGATCTTACTCGCCGGTAATATTCCCGGCCGGACACAGACGCTTTCACTGGCGATCTTCAACTTCGTTCAGACCGGCAAGGACCCGGAGGCTTATGTCCTACTGGGAATCACGGTTACTCTAGCTTTCGTGTTTGTCTGGTTCTCGGAGTGGCTGCTGCGCGCGGGGAAAAGGGCCTGACATGCTACTCCGTTGCCGGATACGATGTTTCTTTCGATGCGCGGGTGACATCGATCTTCGGTCCCTCGGGCGCCGGCAAGACGACGCTTCTCGACGCCATCGCCGGATTGCGCCCCATCGCTGACGGCGAAATCGAAATCAATGGGAGAACGCTTTACTCATCGGCGCGCGGACTCAATCTCTCGCCGCAACAGCGGGGACTCGGTTATGTCCCCCAGGAAGGAGCTCTGTTCCCTCATCTCTCAGTACGCAAGAACATTCTATTTGGCGCGGAACGACATCGCGACATCGGCAACGCTGAAGGCATCAGTATCGATCATGTGTTAGAAGTTTTGGAGATTGGCAAACTGTTAGATCGTCCCATCACCGGGCTCTCGGGAGGCGAAGCGCAAAGGGTGGCGCTGGCCCGCGCAATCTTATCGCGACCGCAATTGCTATTGCTGGATGAACCGTTGGCAGCGCTCGACATTGCGCTCAAGGAAAGAATCCTGCCCTACCTCGGCCGTGTGCGCGATGAGTTTGGCATCCCGATGATTTATGTGACGCATAATTTGACCGAAGTTCTTACGCTGGCGGATTGGGTGCTGATGATTCAGCAAGGCCGGCTGGTGACTCAGGGCATTCCTCAAGAAGCGCTCAGGTCTGCTCATACGATCATGCAAATTCCCGACGAACAATTTGAAAACGTCTTTACGGCGACATTCATAGAGTCGGATGCCAAAGCCGGAAGGACGCGAGTGCGACTACGCTCCGGCACGGAACTGTTTATCCCCTACCTACCCCAACCGGCGAATCGCTCCTTGCAAATTCGCGTCAGCGCCGACGACATTCTGATCGGCACCCGGCGACCGGAGGGAATTTCTGCGGGCAATGTGATAGCGGGAACCATTCACGGAATCGAGCTGGTCGATGGTCAGGCACTGATCACCGTTTTCGCCGGCGAAGAATTCTTCGTGCGGCTCACGTCAGGCGCGGTGACGCGGCTTGAACTTAAGGAAGGCACTCCGGTCTTTCTCATCATCAAAACGCGCTCATTTCGCGTGCTGTAGTACAAAACTTTTGGTCGATGAATTTCTTGACACCGGCAGCCGTCAGCGTCAGATTGGGCCGGTCAAAGTCATCAGTCGAAAACCTGCTCTGCATCTGGTGTGGTGTCTCAGAAGTTCATTTAAAAACTCCAAACCATGGCACTGGTTGAAGCCGCACACAAATCCCCCTCTATCCCCCTGAAGGTGTGAAAAATTCGGGTAAGCATAGGGGTTGATTTTGCCGAGTTGAGATTTTTTGCGATGCACTACGTTAGTCTATCAGTGATGAAGAATTTTAGGCCCTCCATCAAAGGCGCATGGCCCCTGTGTTCTGGTCCCGGTCAGCATCAGAGGGTTTGTGTTTTTAATTCGCTGCTACGCATGAGCCAGCCGTTGTGGTTTCCAACAAAGACGAATCCATTGGCAAATATTGTAAGTGAGGCAAGCCCACAGCGCTTCCAGCCCG
>VBKY01000147.1 GCA_005879255.1 Deltaproteobacteria bacterium | reverse complement strand
TGGAAATATATGCCGACGTCACGGGCGACGAGCGCGAGTCGCTGTCCGCGTAAACCCTGACTCTATCGCCCAAGGGGGGGCTATGAGGATGGGCGGAAAGGCAGTTCCATTCGGCATTGACGAGGAACATTTGGATTGCGTTCTTGATCGCATAACGTCTTATGGTCTGCTGGATTTTCGAGGATTACATTTTTACTTAGGCACTCAGATTCTTGATTACTCTGTTTTGATCCGACAATACCGGCAAGTCTTGCGGGTAGCTATTCGCGTCGCTGATCGTATGCAGAAGATTCTGCAAACGATAGATTTTGGTGGTGGTCTGGGCATCCCGTACTATGCTGGAGAACAACCTCTCGATATGATCAAATTTGCCCAAGAGCTGAGGCTGCTATTTTTAGAGATTCGCGATCAACCCGCGTTCTCGGGCACACAGTTTGTCGTGGAGCCGGGGCGGTACTTGGTGGCTGAGGCCGGAATTTATGTTGCTCAGGTCACCGATATAAAGTCGTCCAAGGGTAAGAAATTCTTGGTCGTTGACGGCGGAATGAATCATCATCTGGCCGCTTCGGGAAATCTGGGGCAGGTCATCAAGCGCAACTTTCCTGTCGCAGTTTTGAACCGGTTGACTGAGCAACCTCAAGAGATCGTTGACATCGTGGGACCGCTTTGTACGCCACTTGATGTCTTGGCCAGAGATATAGAGCTTCCCCGAACAGAGGTTGGTGACTTGATCGGGGTATTTCAGTCTGGTGCCTACGCGCGAACCGCAAGCCCGCTGGGTTTCCTCAGTTATCCCACTCCGGCCGAGGTGCTGGTCGAAGATGGCGAACTCCGTTTGATTCGACGTCGAGGAACATATGAGGATCTTCTGAACGACATCCCAGGCGATGTCTCGTGAAACGTATCAATGATTGAGAAGTTTATTGTCCCAAAAGAGCCGCGGCTGCACTGGAAAATGCTGCTGCCAAATTTTGGCAACGATGAGTTTTTTCCTGCGCTCAATGGTCGGCCGATTCACTACGTTTTTTGGGCGCGAAATGCCATTTATCATGGCTTAGCTGCGCTAGGGATCAGGGCTGGCGAGAATGTGCTAGTTCCGTCTTTTCATTGTACGTCGGTCGTCGAGCCAATATTGAAATACGGCGGTGAGGTGAAGTTCTACAACGTCAGTTTGGATCTCAAACCTGACTTCACGGATATCAAGAGCAAGATTGACGGCAAGACGCGAGCGATCTTGGCTGTGCATTATTTTGGCTTTCCTCAACCCATTCGACAGTTCAGAGAACTGTGTCAAGAGCACGGCCTTTACCTGATAGAGGATTGTGCGCACGTCTTGGCGGGGCGAAGCAGTGAAGGCACCGCATTGGGCGATTACGGTGACATTAGCATTTTCAGTTGGCGTAAATTTTTGCCGCTGTACGACGGCGGGCAATTGGTCATTAATAATCCTAAAGTCACACTGAAAGTCGATTGGAAAAAGGCAAATGCTTTCTTTTCTCTGAAGGTAGCTAAAAACACGTTGGATAAATTGATCGTGGACTCGAGTCTCGGCCAGTTAGGGTGGCCGGCTGCTCTTTGGACCCTGCCATCGAGTATCATACGACGTTGGTTTTCTTTGCATAGTCATATTGCCAGCGCGGTCAAACTCAATAGTTACGATCTCGAATTCGATCCTGCTTCCGCAAACCTCCGAATGTCCAGTGTGTCGAGGCGCATTCTGCGACATACGAAAATTACCGATGTGGTCGAAAAAAGGCGGACCAATTATGAACGGGTCTGTGCGGAGATTCGCAATATGGCGGGAGTCGCTCCAGTCTATCCGAATCTCCCGGAAAATACTTGCCCTTGGGTATTTCCTCTTTTGGTGAATGAAGTTAAGGATCTGCATCTTGTGCTTAGAGAAAGAGGAATACCTGCGACCACATGGAGCGGAGTCATTCATGCAAGTCTCCCACTGGAACAGTTTCCCAACGCTCAATTCCTATATGAAAACCTGGTGTTTTTGCCGATCCATCAAAGCATGGATGAGCGCGATTTGGCTGCAATGACCGATATTCTAGGTGAAATCTTACGTGACAAGGTCGTGGCTCGTGCGAAAGATTCTAATGATCGCTTTTCACTACCCGCCGTATCAAGGTGGTAGTGGAGTTTATCGGACTCTCAAGTTCTCGCGCTATCTGCCCGAGCATGGCTGGCAACCAATTGTCATGAGCGCTAACCCGCGGGCGTACCTAAACGTTGGAAAGGAACAGTCGGAAAAGATACCGGAGGATGTGATAGTCGAACACGCCTTTGCCCTAGATACGGCAAGGCATCTTTCCGTGCGGGGGCGCTATTGGCGCTTAATGGCGTTGCCTGACCAATGGGTCAGCTGGTGGACTGGAGCTCTGTGGTCGGGGTTGCGACTAATACGTAAGTATAAACCCGAAGTTCTTTGGTCAACGTACCCGATTGCCACCGCTCATTTAATCGGTTTCACGTTACATCGCTTAACAGGTATTCCATGGATTGCCGATTTTAGGGACTCCATGACCGAGGACAACTATCCCCGCGATATCTGGTCGCGTCGTACCTACCGTTGGATTGAGAGGGGCGTGGTCAGATATAGCCTCCGTCTTGTCTTTACAACTAAGTCCACGCGGCGAATGTACCTGGAGCGGTATCCGACTCTTGCTCCGGATCGCGCTCTTTTGGTGCCCAACGGATACGACGAGGATGATTTCAAAAATATTGTCCTTTCTGGGACTTCCCTAGATCTAGAGGCACGGCCGATCCGATTGCTCCATGCTGGCGTCATCTATACGGATGACAGAGATCCGAGTGCCTTTTTTACGGCGCTATCAAGATTAAAAAGCGAGGGTAAGATTAATTCAACACTGGTGAATATCGACCTCATGGCCAGCGGCTCCGAGCGCTACTATGCTGAGATGATCAAGCAACTGGGAGTCGACGATATTGTGCGTCTTCTCCCCGCGCTATCCCACCAGAAGGCTTTGCAGGAATGCGCGGATGCGGACGCTCTGCTGCTATTTCAAGCGGCTTCCTGTAATCACCAGATTCCGGCAAAAGTTTACGAGTACCTCAGACTGCGGAAACCGATTCTCGCTCTTACCCCGCATGAGGGTGATACGGCTGCCCTACTGGATGAAGTTGGCGGCGCGACGGTGGTCGATTTGGCGGATGTAGCCGCGTTGGTCTCTGCCATCCCCGAATTCATAAATCGAGTACGCAGCGGCAGACACCCCCTTTGCAGCAGTGAGGCGGTGCGGCGTTACGCCCGCAGTCGCCAAGCGTGCGACCTCGCAAGAACGCTTAACGAGCTAACTTACAATAGCCGATCGACTTAATACCATGAGAGATATCATTCTTCTTACGATCGTTGCCCTTTTTGCACCGGTAGCTCTATTTCGGCCAGTTGTTGGAATGCTGTTTTTTGTCTGGCTGGGATTTTTCAGTCCTCAGAGTCACACGTGGGGGATAGCAAGGACGCTTCCGCTGTCACAGATTGTCGCTCTTGCGACGATGGCTGGACTTTTCTTGGGCAAGGAAACAAAGCGATTTCCAGTGTGGAGGGAAACCATTCTATTATTAGGCTTGTGGGTGGGGTTTGGGTTTTCGACTCTTGTTGCGCTCTTTCCAGATCGTGCAAACAGTGAATTGATCTATATTTCGAAGATTCTTCTCATGGTCTTTATTGCGACTACTTTGATTAACAACGCGTCAAGACTGCATCTACTCGTTCGGATCGTCGCGCTTTCGCTGGGCATTTATGGGTTAAAGGGAGGTATTTTTGCATTCGTCAGCGGCGGGTCATACAACGTCTATGGACCGGACGAAAGTTTCCTCGCGGCGAACAATTCAATCGGTCTCGCACTTGTTATGAATATTCCGCTCCTCTACTACCTGCTCAAAACGGAAACAATAACATGGTTGCGATGGCTCATTAAAGCAATGTTATTGTTTTCATTTCCGGCTGTGGTGTGTACGTATTCGCGTGGTGCATGGCTAGGGCTCGCCATGGTGACGGCCATGGTTTTTCTAAAAATACGGCATAAATTCTTAGTCGTTGCGGCCGCGGGGATGGCTGCTATTGTGATTGCTAGCGCGGTGCCGCAATTACTGCCTCACCGTTTGTTTAGTCGCTATGACCAGCTCGTAAACTACGAGGAAGATGATTCGGCCGAAAGCCGATTATGGAACTGGGAGTTTTGTAAACGGGTCGGGCTAGCGAGGCCGTTCACGGGCGGCGGCTTCAAGTTCTCGGATCTTGAGACCTATGCAGCCTATTATCCCGAGTTCCTGCAGCGTTGGCCGGGCAAAGAATGGACATGTCATAGCACATGGCTTAGCGTGCTCGGGGAGCATGGCGTTCCGACATTCATGCTTTGGATTTCTCTCATGGCTTCTTGCCTGTTCAGTTTACGGCAGTTGCGCCGCTTCGGCAGAACGCATCCAGAAATGGCATGGGCTGAGTTCTACGCCGATTCGATTCAAGCCGCTTTAATTGCCTATATGGTCATAGGAACTTTCCTAGATGCAGCCTATTTTGACATGTTTTACTATCTGGTCGGCATGATTGTCATTGCCAAAGAGATCATCGTGACTGCTTCCCGGACGGCATTGTCACCATCAGCCACTCCCGCTGTAGCCGGTCCGGTGCTCAGTCGTCCCGCCATGGCGATGAAGAAGTAAAGATTCGCTTAAAGTATGTGTGGCATATACGGAATGTTTGAATGGCAGCAGGGTTCTCAACCCGCTGAAAAGCTGTTGGTTAAGATGGGGGAAGTTATCCGCCATCGAGGACCTGACGATTACGGTCACTATACGAAAGATCAAATCGCGCTTGGGATGCGCCGTCTCAGCATTATAGATGTTGCAGGAGGACACCAACCCATCGCCAATGAAGACCAAACCGTATGGGTGGTTTGCAATGGGGAGATCTACAACTTCAAGGAACTGCGTGCCGATCTGGAAAGCCGCGGCCACGTATTTCGGTCTCGGTCTGATACCGAGGTTATTGTTCATCTGTATGAGGAAGAAGGAATAGGCCTGTTCAAGCGGCTTCGCGGGATGTTTGCAATCGCGCTTTGGGACGCTAACCAATCTCGGCTCATCCTGGCGCGCGACCGGCTCGGGAAAAAGCCCCTTTATATTTGTCGTGAGCCATATCGTATTTTGTTTGCATCAGAGATCAAGTCCATTCTGGAAGTTTGTGGCGTTTCCCGCAGCTTAAGCGTCCGTGCCCTTCAAGAGTATCTTGCACTGGGGTACGTGCCGGCGCCGTGGACTCTTTTCGAGGGAATCGAAAAACTCCTACCCGGTAGTTACTTAATTGCCGACCAGAGCGGGCTGCAACACCAACGCTATTGGGATGTTCCACGTGGCGCCGTAAAAGGTTGCTCCGAACGAGAATGGATCGAGCGCGTCCGCGAAAAACTACTCGAATCTGTGCGAATTCGACTCGTCAGCGATGTGCCCTTGGGTGCTTTCCTGAGTGGCGGGATCGATTCCAGCGCCATCGTGGCGGCGATGGCCGGCATGACTGACAGGCCGGTCAAAACCTATTCTATTGGATTCGAAGGCAATGATCGTTTCTATAATGAACTGCCTTACGCACGCATTGTGGCAAAGGCGTTTGCCACGGATCATCATGAAATCATCGTTCGCCCAGATGTCGCCCAGCTGCTTCCTACCTTGATATGGCATTTGGATGAGCCCATTGCAGATTCTGCGTTGATTACGACCTATCTCGTGGCCAGATTAGCGAGTCAAAGCGTGAAGGTTATTCTGTCCGGCGTAGGAGGGGACGAGCTGTTCGGAGGCTACCGACGTTATCTTGGAGATCGTTTGGTGCAATATTACCGATGGTTTCCAGATGTCGTGCGAAGGAAATGGCTCCCTGCTCTCGTCGCGGCCCTGCCCCAAGACCGGCATTCAAGCATGAAGAATTACATTCGATATGCTGACGCGTTTCTGAAGTCCGCTGAATCGAACCCGTCATCACGATATATGAGTTACGTGACGCTGTTTTCATCGGATCTTCAAGAGGCCCTTTTTGGAAATGGAGCGGCAAGGGAGAGATCAAGATCGAACGGATTTGGGTCAGAGATCATGGAGAGTTATTTTCAAAACCATCGAGAATGTACTGGACTGAATCAACTCATATATGTGGACATCAAGACATCGCTTGCGGACGATCTATTGGCTTTAACCGACAAAATGACTATGGCGGTGTCACTCGAATGTCGCGCGCCTTTTGTGGACCAGGAGTTAGTCGAGCTTGCGGCTGGGATGCCAAGTTCGCTTAA
The DNA here is from genome assembly GCA_005879255.1 of Deltaproteobacteria bacterium. The sequence goes on along the minus strand of VBKY01000147.1, from coordinate 18,665 downwards.
GGTGCATGGCTTCACTATGAAGTATCTGCTTAAAAAGGTTGTCGGGCCCTGGTTGCCGAGCGAAATCGTACACCGCAAAAAACGAGGATTCGGCGCGCCTATGGGTTCTTGGATTCGCAATGATCTCGGGCCACTTGTAAAAAACCTGATATCTGAGGCTCAAATAAAGAAGAGAGGCCTCTTTAATTGGCCGGTTATCGAGGAAATGGTCGGTAGGCACATGGCTCAAAAGAGCGACTACACCGATCATCTACTGGCGTTGATCAATCTTGAGTTGTGGTGTCGAATATTTCTGGACGGGAAGGATTATCGCGACGCGAGCGAAATGACGCTTGACGGATAGATGTTGAATGAAAATTCTCTTTGTTTGTCATCGGCTACCCTACCCGCCAAATAGGGGCGGCAAGATTCGTCCTTTCAACATGATTCGGCATCTTGGGCAAAAGCATTCCGTGACCGTGGCCAGTCTAGCTTTTACGGAAGACGAGCTTAAAGAGAGTTTAGAACTGAAGAATTATTGCGCTGATGTGATCACGGAGGTCGTCCCGAACTCGGTTCGCTGGAGACGCGCCTGCCGCGCACTCCTGACGGCGACTCCGTCATCTGTTGCATATTTTTGGTCGCCGCATTTGCGCCGCAGAGTTGAGGAAGCCGCTCGCCATAAAGACTTTGATGCGGTCCTGGTTCATTGTGCTTTCGCGGCTCAGTATGCAGTCGGAATCCCGACAAAGTTCGGTATGCTGGATTTCGGGGATCTCGATTCGGCCAAGTGGTTTGACTATGAAAAAGAGCGAGCTTTTCCCCTCTCTCGGGTATTTGGAATAGAGGCGCGCAAACTACGCAAATATGAAAAAAAAGTGGCGCAAAAATTCCAACACTGCACGTTGACCACATACGGAGAATTGGAAGAGTTTAAGAAATTGAAGCTCGGGCTTCCCTCATCAGTGATTCCCAACGGGGTAGATTCCAGCTACTTTCAGCACAGTCAACAGCGCGGTGGGGACGCACCTATTATCGTGTTTCTCGGACGTATGGATTACTTTCCGAATATCGATGGTGTCTTGTACTTCGCTAAAGAGATCTTCCCGCTGATTCGTAGAAAGATCCCAAGAGCGGAGTTCCATATCGTTGGATCAAAGCCATCGCGCGCCATCAAGAAATTGCAAGCGATGACGGGCATTTCAGTGACCGGTCACGTGCCCGATGTGAGGCCATATCTGCATGATGCCGCAGTATCCATTGCACCACTGCGGATGGCAAGAGGAACCCAGAATAAGATCCTTGAATCGATGGCCATGAGTGTTCCGGTAGTTGCAACGCCGCAAGCGGCAAAGGGCATACAAGCTATCCCGCAGAAACACTTGTTAGTAGGAGATGATGCTGAGTCATTCGCCGATCAGGTCGTTCGCGTACTTGAAAACCCGACGTTGCAAAAGCTGTTATCGGAGGCTGGCCGGAAGAGAGTGGAGGAGACTCATGCTTGGTCGGTTTCCATGCAAATTTTGGATGGTATCCTCCAAAAGGCTGTTACTGCCACTGGCGGTTCCGCGGTTCAGGGTCTCGCTGCGAGCATCCCCGGACTGGCACACTAGTTCATTGGGGTTGATATTAGGATACCCGCTCGGACTTCCCCAAAGCCAATTTTAGATGTGGAAGCGTTTTCATAGGACTTTGCGCTGCCCAGTATGTGTAAATCAACTGGAATTAACCGTTTTTCAATGCAGTGCGCGCCAGCTCCAGGATGACCATTTAACCGCTGCTCGGGAAAAGGGGTTGCTCAATAGCGAGTTCAATCAGTACGTCGATGAAGGTGTATTGCTCTGTGACGAGTGCAGGCTCTGGTTTCCTATAAGTAGTGGATTGCCAATCCTGCTTACGTATAAGACCCGGCTTCACGATCGGTTTCTCGCCGATTTTAGCGAGCAGCTTTCGCGGCTTGAATTAAGGCGGTTTAATCTTCCTCATGGCGAGCCAGTTACCGGGGAACAATTTGTTTTGGAGTCTTTTTCAAAGGAATGGGTCGAATATAAATATGATGGTGTGCTGTGGGAGGCAAATTACCAAGATCTTGAGCAACGATTCTTGCGGGAAATGAATCCTTCGGCACAAGAGCAGATCAATCTCAACTTCCTGGAAGTCGGATGCGGCCTGGGAATTACCACGTACTTAGCGCAAAAGAATTACTGCGTTGATGCCGTTGGTGTAGATCTTAGCCACTCGGTGCTGCAGGCATCCAAACATTATAAAGAAAATCCTTTTCTTCACTTCGTCCAAGCTTCGGTTTTTCATTTGCCTTTCGAGAAAATCAGTTTTGCTTCAGTCTACTCTCGGGGCGTCTTGCACCACACCTTTTCGACATACGAGGCCTTCAAATCATTGTCGAGTTACTGCCGTCCTGGGGGTTGTTTGTACCTTTGGGTTTACGGAAAGAGATCCATCGACGACAACCACTTCCGCGTAGCTGCGTACTCATTAGAAAGCGTACTTCGTCCGATCCTAAGCGAAAGGCCAGACAGTACGTATTCCAAGGTTTTGCTGGCCCTTATGGCTTTGGGATATTTAGGTCTAAATAAATTGCGCCGCATACAAGATCCACGGGTTCAGACTTATGATTTTGGCAGAGCGGTACATGCAGCAAGAGATCGGTTCACGCCGAAATATGCGCACCGCCATGAGTCGACGGAAATATCCGAATGGTTCAAAGAGTTGGGATTTACCGATGTCGAAATCGTTGACTGGAAAGTCATGCCAACCGTGGAGCAAGATGATTACAGGCGAAATATCGGAGTCCGTGGTCGGCGCTTACAGAACGCAGCGCCGGAGTGATGGCAGGCATGACTGATACCCGTAAGGAATGCCTTATATATATATCTTGGGCATCGGACTGCGCTCGAAGCGACGGCATAGCCAAGAAGTTAGGCGGTAAGTCCTTTATGATCTATTCCGGTTTCTGGGGAAGCCGATATTCGACGATAGTATTCAAGTATATCTCTCAAGTCATAAAAACTTTCCGAGTTTTGTTTCGGGAAAGACCCCGGTTTGTCTTTGTAATGACGCCCCCCGTAGCGGCCTGCTTCCCTGTCTGGCTTTACGCCAGACTTACAGCAGGCGCTTATGCGATCGATGCACACACGGCAGCATTCTTGGATCCGCGCTGGCGGTCAATTATCTTTCTCCATCGTTTTTTCTCGCAGCACGCACGCACGACTATCGTTACCAATGAGTATTTAAAGGGGATTGTCACGGCATGGGGCGCTACCGCAACTATTGTTGGCGATGTCCCTATTGACTTTGTTGAAGCCAAGATCGTGCAATTCATTGACAAAACAAAGATGACCTTTATCAGCAGCTTCACAAAAGATGAACCTCTCTCCCTTTTTTTCGAAGCGGCAAAGCGTTTACCGCAGATCCAGTTTTATGTGACGGGTGATTTCAGGAGCGCTGATCCAAGGATTGTTCAAGCGAAGCCAAAAAACGTCGACTTTACCGGCTTTTTATCGAAGTCAGAATATGCGGGCTTGCTGCTGGACTCCGACGCTATCATTTGTTTGACAACGTTAGACCACACGATGCAGCGCGGCGCCTACGAAGCGGTTTATCTTGGAAAACCTGTGGTGACGTCGAATACGGAGGTGCTTAAGAACTCTTTTGCCAAAGGAGCGGTCCATGTTGATTGCACCGTCGACAGCATTGTCGAAGGAATTCTAAAGATGCAAGGCAACCTTAAGACTTATCAAGATGAGGTGCGGCAATTGAGGCAGGAAAAGTTAAATAAATGGGAAGCCGTGGAAAATGAGCTTCGTCTGTTGATCTGGCAGGATGCAAATTAATTCATTCGTCATGCTGCCAGGTGCTTTTACAGCTAAGCGCGTTCTCAAGTGGGTGATCTTCAAGAGTTGCCGCCCCAAGTTACAGCACAGATTGCGACGCATGTATTCACTTTATCAGATAATGCACAACACATACTCACGCGAGCCAGAAATGGCTCTAATCGGATCTCTTGTGCAGCCCGGCGATTACGTCGCAGATATAGGAGCGAATGTCGGTGTTTATACACGGGAGCTCTCGCTCGCCGTGGGTCAAAAAGGGAAAGTCTATTCGTTCGAACCATTGCGTGAAAATTACGACATTCTGGCTGCGTTGCTACGCAAAGCGAGACTCGACAATGTATTTTCCTATCGGGCGGCTGTGGGGTCGAGAGAGACGCAATGCGAAATGCTCATTCCAGAAATGAGCGGTTTTACTGGTTTCTATTGGGCCCATTTGGCTTCTCCTGGAGATAAGGGAGGCAGAGAGATGGTTGATGTTTTGATGATTGACGAACTCTTCAAGCATCGGGCGATTGACCATCTCGACTTCATCAAGTGTGATGTTGAAGGCGGCGAGCTGGAGGTCCTGCGCGGAGCAATAAATCTGGTTCATTCTCATCGTCCTGGATGGCTGATGGAGGTGAGCCGAGAGACGAGTGAAGAGATTTTTAGGCTTTTTCACGAGCTGGGATACCAGGCTTTTGTCTATTCCGGCCAGCTGATTCCGGTCGACGCTTATCGCGACAGAGAATTTTCGAACTATTTCTTTTTGCACCCCCAATCGAGAAACCAGAATCGCCGCCAATAAACCACTGTCCCGGCTACCAGGACAAGGCCCTCTAGAGCAGAATTACAGTTTACCTCGTGTTTACGGTATCGGCGTCTTTGGAAGTTTGGTCCGAGCGGGAGGCTGGAGGATCTGGAATTTTTTGCCGAGATACGATCAACTCATCGTACCAAGTATAGCCGATCGGGTGGATTTGGTTGGGGTCTTTGCCCGTATGGTAGGGGAGCAACCAGATTTTGCCATATCGTTGGTTCTCGTTTGCCGGCCCGGCTGAAAGGTTATATGGTCCCCAATTAAAAACCTGCTCGGAGGGCTTCCCCTCCCTGGCGATCCACAGTTCGACATAACTATTCTTGAATTCATCGCCGTCGCGCGGGCCTACCTTTACGTGAATCTGAAAAGTCATCCACTCGTTTGGAAAATAACCAAAACAATTGCCTTTGGGTGGGAAAAATGAGGGCGGTTTTGTGCTTTGCTGCGAGTATAAACAGTACGGGTTTGGACGAGCATTTTGTAACTTAATGTCTGCACCTTTGTTGATGGTCTCTTCAAAACCGGTATAGGGACCGTGGGACGCTGATCCGGTGCACGAATTATAAAGCTGCGTGAATCCCCGCTGATTTGTATTTTGGATCACAATCGTTGTCGCGACGCAGGACGGATAACAGAAGCCGCGTGCCGTCGCGCGAGAATTGCATCCAGGCTTGTCACCGGTGGTAATAATTGCCTGTTTCCAGCCGCCGCCGCCTTGGTAGTACGTGTTCAAAAACTCTGGAGAGAATCGCTGACGCCATTGAATGTAGAATTCGCTGTTCTCTCCGAATTGAACGCTTAGGTCTTTTGAAAAGTTGGTAAAAAACTCTCCGCTGGAATTAGCTGGAGAGTTACTGGGAATTGTAAACTTCAAAGACCCCGAGCCGCTTGCCTTAATGGTCCCGTCGACTTGCGGAGCCGAAGCACCCGGCATTGTGCCCTTATTGTCACCGTAGTCGCCGGTAATATCCGTTGCCGAATCAAAACCATTGCACAGAATCACGCCGGGCATAGCACAGCGTGCCGCAAAGTCTTGAGGGGTCAATTGCGGCGACGGTGGGGCGGAGGCGAGCCTTGGTGTCGCGACAGGAGCGGCTGGAAAACCGGTTGTTACAGAACCAGAGGAGTGCTTGTAAAGCCAAACTTTGCCGTTGGGAGGATTCTCAAAATTGACGTACAAAGTCACCCCGTAATCAGGAATAGCCGTGGCCGCTGTACCAAAAATGGGGCCGTCCACGGAGTTTTGAAACCACGGAGGATTTCTGCTTGGATCCTGAAGTGTCCAAGTATCTGACGTGGAGTTGTATTCGTAAAATACCCCGGACACGCCATCAGATTTGTCCCCGAAAACAAGGTACGTGCCGGTCAGCGGATCAGCGACTACGATGCCAGAGCCGGACGCCCCGCTGTTTTGAATATTAACTGGAGCGGGACGTTTGATGGTTACCCTCCCTTTGGCGTCGAGGACATAAATATTTTTTCCGCCACCGAAAAGAAGCTCATGTTTCACTGGATTGTATCGCGCGAAGTTTTCATAACTCATCTTGTAGCAGGGCCCGGGCGAGCATGGTCCACCGTTGGTTGCAAAAATCCAGCCCCAGCGCCGCGAAGCGAAATCGTAGCGCCATCCGCTCCAATCGGAGTCTACAAAGATGAGCGAGTCAATATCCGGGAAATATTCGAGAGCACTGCAGCAAGTATACGGTGCATCCGGCAGATCAGGAAGTTCTTTGCTCCACGTGTCAGTTGCCTCGTCGTACGTGTGGATTTGCTTCGATAGATATAAACGGTAGTAATATTTACCGGCTCTGACGGTCTGGTGATTGTAGGAGTGGGAGGGACCACCGAACGGGCGAAAATAGTTAACGCCGCTGTTCAGGGATGTCCAAGTATTTGTCGCCTCTTCATACCGTATGAACTTTCCCGCACCCGCTCCGGCTCCATGCCCGGCACCGAGAAAGTAGAGGCGTTTGGTGGATGAATCCCAGATAATTTCATCAGTGTATTGGATGATGTATGCCGCGCCTTCAACAAGAAGCCGACCACCGTCGAATCCGTTGGTTTTTAATTCTGCCCAATGGCCCGGCTGGAGCTTGGCTGCCAAATCTCTAAGGGCAGTGTCTGCCCAGCTGAAGCTCTGCAACATTGGTAGGAGCAAAAGCCAAATTATATGATACAAAGGTACCCATGACGGGCGGCGATATCGCATGCGTTGTTCCTCCAGGTTTTCGTGCGGAGCTTGATTTCCAGCGCCGACTCATTCCACGGATCGTTATAGCCCGTGCAAAGTCGATACGAATCGGATGGCATCTTCGGCCTAGCCTACTTGAGTTTTGTATGTAAAGCCAATATTGATGCCCACGTTAGCACACAAGATCTAGACCAGAATTTTCTCGTGCACCATTCAATAGCGATTTTAGTAGGTGTCACTACGAACGGAAAGGCAACTTAGCGAAAATGATCGCTAACGCTGTTTGACCTAAGTTCTGAACGCTCAGGCTTGAAGAACGGATGGGATCGCGCGCGTATCGGATGGTGAATGCCGGCGATGAAATCCTCGTTTATTTTAGTGTTAAACTACTTGGAGCCTTGGGAGCTCGAGGTGCTCCAGAGGCTGCTGGGTCCGAAATCTTTTGATGAGATATAATCAGTTCGTCGTACCATGTATAAGCAATAGGAGTTGCCTGTGTCGGATTTTTGCCCGTATGATATGGCAACAGCCACACCTTGCCGTACGGCTCATTAGCACCTGCACTTAGATTGTAGGGACCCCAGTTATATATTTGCTGGCTGGGTTGTCCTTCGCGCGCTACCCACAGATCTATGTGGCTGTTCTGAAACTCTCCATTGACATATGGACCTGTCTTCACATGGATTTGAAAAGTCATCCACTCATTCGGAAAAAATCCAAAACAATTCCCTGACGGCGGCAAAAACGTCTTGGGATCAGTTAGGCCCTGCGAATAGAGGCAGTAAGGAGATGGACGATTGTTTTGGAATTGAACATCAAAATTACCGTTGAAAATTCCACCGATCTCAAACGGATCGTATGGACCATGTGAGGCGGAGCCGCTGCAAGAGTTATACATTTGCGGGAATCCCCTGAGATTCGTGTTTTGCACAACCACGTCATTTGCCGTACAGGAACTCGCGCATGGAACAGTAGTGCTCGCCGTACAGCCTGATCCTGCAGTATCCCCAACACCTATGATGGAAAGTTTCCAACCAGCGCCGACTTGATAGTAGGTATTTAGAAAATCCGAAGAAAACCGCTGACGCCACTGGATATAGAATTCCGAATTAGCGCCAAACCGAGTGAGAAGATCGGGAGAAAAGTTTGCAAACCATTGACCTGATGCACCGGCACCGGATTGCGAGGGAATAACAAATTTGAGAGATCCCGCGCCAGATGCCGAAAGACTATTATCGATGGTCGGCAGCAATCCACAGCCACGGGGTTGAGTACCCTCGCAGTTATTAAAGGACCCGAAATTGCTGCCGAAGGGGCCTCCTAAATCGGCGTTGGTGTCGAACCCGAAGCAACGTACTACCCCAGATTGCGCGCATCTCGTTGCAAAGTCCTGCGTTGGACTCGAAGAGCTTAACTGAGTTGTAGAACTAACGACGGACGATTCCGCTGAAACGTTATTGGCTGCATCATAGGCTGTGACGGTATAATTGTAGGTGGTGCCGGGTTGCAAGTTTGTGTCTTGATAAGTCGAAGTAGACGACGTTCCCACTTGAGAGTTGTTACGATAAATCTTGTAACCGACAACCCCAACGTTGTCAGTCGATGCAGTCCACGAAAGATTGATCTGCGACAGCGATGCTGCAGTTGCTACCAAATTAATCGGCGTGGAGGGTGGTGCGGAGTCGGGCGGCGCTGCGGCGAATTTGTAAAGCCAAAGCTTTGATTGACCGTTAAACTCGAAATTTAAAAACGCCATGACACCGTATTCGGGTATGGTTGCGGCCGCGGTGCCGAAAATCGGCCCATCAACCGAATTAGTAAACCATGGCGGGTTACTGGAGCTCGGTTGCTGGACCCACGGATTTGAGGTGTCTGTCGAATCGAGAGTAAAAATGGCTGGAACACTAGTACTCCCATGAATTAAGAACGCGAGATACTTGCCGCTTGCCGGATCGACACTCAAAATACCAGAGCTAGTGATACCTGAATTCGCAAGCGTGTATCCACTGGGAATGTCCGAAAGTCGGGCAGTGGTATTTGATGATGACAGCTTGTAAAAACGATTCGGCACACCCGGCCCGCTGATTGCCCCACCACCAAAGGCCAATTCATGCGTTACCGGATTATAACGTCCGATGTTTTCATAATCCCCCATGGGCGCTTCGCCACCGACGGTGGTCTTGTGAGTATTAGTCCAGGTGTTGTTACTGAAGGTATATTCAAACATGCCCCAATCGCCATCCACATAGATCAGGGAATCGCGTTCTGGAAAATAATCCAACTGCCCGCAACAGTTGGGACTAACGCCCATGTTGATCGGCGGGACCGTCGTGCTGTCCCAAGTATCTGTAGCTATGGTGTAAGTGTGGATCGTTTTACTGGAATAGAGCTTGTAATAAAGTTTGCCGTTTCTTACTCCAGCCATGTTGTTATAACTATGCGATGGGCCGCCAAGAGGACCAAAATAAGTGTGGGTGCTGGCTCCGACACTCCAACTGTTGGTTGCAGAATCGTAGATCGCAAGCTGATAGTAGCTAGTTTTGCAGTGGCTCTGGCCGAGGAAAAACAGTTTTTTCGTCGTCGAGTCCCACACCATCTTGTCGGTGTAGGAAATGGTGTAATCACATGATGAATTTGGATCCCCAATGAATCCACGTCCGCCGTTGAAGTTGCTGGTCGATACCTCGGCCCATTGGCCTGGTTTAAGCGAAGCGGCAAGGGCGGATAGCGTTGAACCGAAGGCACTTACGGGTAATAAAAGTAAAAAAAATAAAATCAGGTAGTTCATTTTAATTATCGGTTGTTCACTTTCTGCTCAATTGAATCTGAAACCAAAGCCAGCCCAGGCTGTTGCACCATTTAAACTAGACCTATGCACCTTTCCCGTTAATGGTTTCTTCAAACGCGACGATTTTTTCTGTTCAGCTATCGCGTTACCACTTCCCCGCCACCGGCAAATCGCCTTCCTGTCCGAAGCTCGTGACGCACTTATCGACGCCACAGCCGTCCCACTGTCCATTTCCATTGAAATCCAGGAACCAGTCTCCGGTCGCGGCTCTGAACAGACCGATCTTGCTGGTTCCGGTGGCGTCCCAGTCGCCCGCTACGGGCAGATCGCCTGGCTGGCCGAACGTCGTGACGCATTGATCAACAGTGCAGCCATCCCAGATCCCATTTCCGTTCCGATCGAGGAACCATTCACCAGTGCTGGGTCTGAATAGGCCGATCTTGCTGGTTCCGGTGGCGTCCCAGTCACCGGCCACGGGTAGGTCACCTTGCTGACCAAAGGAAGCGAGACACCGATCGACACTGCAACCATCCAGTCTGCCGTCGCCATCGAGGTCAAGAAACCACTCGCCGGTAGTCGGTCGGAACACACCGATCTTGCTTTTGCCCGCTCCGTTCCAGTCCCCGGCAACGGGGATGTCTCCCTGCTGTCCAAAGGAGCGAATGCAGCGATCGCCGTCGCAGCCATTCCATCTTTCGTTGCCGTTGCGGTCCAAGTACCAGCGGCTTCCTTTGTTACCGGTAGTGGAAGACGAGTAAATGCCGAGATCATCGGCGCCGGATCCGTGCCAGTCTCCGACGATCGGAACCAATACCGAGCCCAGGGTTGGTATGTTTTTCTTTTTCCACGGATTGATACACGAGTCTGTATTACATCCATTGCTGGCCGTAATATTACGCTTCAATTGCCACTCGTGTGTGGTGGTTTTGAAAACGCCAATGCTGGAGGGGCGCTGCTCGAACGTGGCGACGCACGACGTACTGCCATTTGCGACGACAACACCGCCGCCGCAATTGCGATCGCCGCTCCAGCCGGTGAAGGCCGAGCCAAGGGCAGGAACGGCTCGCAACGCGACTCGAGTTGGCGTGGCATAGCGTGCTGAGCAATCGGTGACGCAGTTAATCGAGCCCGGGTTGCCGGTGACCTGCCCTTTTCCGTTACCTTTGAGGATAACGTTAATGAAGTATCCATCGACAGTAAATGTGGCTGTACACGACTTGCTGCTACTCATGGTGACGGCTCCATCGGAGCAATCAGCGTCTCCGCTCCAGCCGGAGAAAACCGAGCCGGGATTAGGAGTCGCTATGAGAGTGACCGAAGTTCCACTAGCGAAATTTGCCGAACAATTGGTCTTGCAGTTGATCCCTGCCGGGCTACTCGTTACGACTCCCTTACCGGTGCCGGCGGCGGTTGCGGTGGCTACAATGTTGACGGTTAGCTTGGGGCTTTGGGCAGTGGTCCGTGTGAAAGTAGCGGTGCAAGTTTTATTGGTGTTCATCGTAACCGAGCCGTCGACACAGTCAGCATGGCCACTCCATCGGGAAAATGTATAGCCGCTGGCGGCGACGGCCTGTAAAGTGACGCTCGCGCCGTTAGTAAAGCGACCGGTACACGTCGTGCCGCAATTAATTCCCGCAGGAGCGCTGGTGATCGTGCCGCTGCCTTGAGACGAAACGGTTAAATTGAACGTGGCGATGGGCGCCGCCGGTGTCGTAGCGCAAAGCTCGGGCGCGTAAGGGGAGCTGCCCGCGCTATTGAACGCATTTACGCGATAACAGTAAGTTGTATTGTCCGCCAAGCTCGAGTCATCATACGAAGTCACATCGGCGTCAGTCGTTGCAATGACGCTATACTCGCCGGCGACGCCAAGTTTTCGCTCGACATGGAAGCCGGTTTCATCGGAAGAATTGTCGGCCCACGAGAGTTGCAGAGTCGCAGCTGTTGCCTGATCTTCGGAGAATAGTGATAGGGTCGCAACGGAAAGAATGACTAAAAAGCTAAAAAGTAAAAATTTAGATAAGCAGCAACGCACATTACCCCCTGCTATGAAAAATCTGGAACAGAGGAAGTTGCACAAACTGAGCGGGCAGTGTGTGTCCTTCCGGCGGCCCTGCTACCTTGTCCTGAAGTTCGTGGCTGGAGCCAACAGTTCAGGAGTTAGGCCAGAAGCTTTGCGTCCCAGCCTTTCGGTTGGTTTGCCTTTTTCGGAAACCCATTTCGGGATTCGGTCATCAGTAACGAGCAAGCGCAGTGCCAATCGATCCGACGAAAAATATGCATGTAAATCTGAAGCTTATGAGCACGTGCTTTCGGGGAATACACGGTTTTGATGTTCAAATCTGTGAAGAAGGGCCAACGAAAATAGTCGCATCTTGATTACTAGGGTGGCATGTCGGTTGCTCAGTATTTAAACGCCAGCTCCAATGGACCAATAAATGCTGTGATTTCCTGTAGTTCTTGGAGACACTTCTAAGAATGAGAGGTGAGCCCGGGCGCTCTTGTGGCAGGACATCCCGATTCTTTGGATTAAGTATGTTAGGATGAGCTATAATTCCTAAAAATTTGCTTCCGACCGTAAGGTATTGCTAAGGGGAAGAGCCGTAAAAAGGATAATGGAAGAAGGATGAAAATAAGCGTTTTTGGTATGGGTTATGTGGGTTGTGTGACGGCGGCGGCGCTGAGTCGCCGTGACAACTATGTTGTAGGCGTGGACGTCAATCAACAGAAAGTTCAGATGGTCAATCGCGGAGAAGCGCCGGTTCTCGAAAAGGGCCTTGTCGAATTAGTGGCGGAAAGCGTGCGCGCCGGTAGAATGCGCGCAACCGCCAATGGGGCTGCGGCGGTGGTTGAAACTGATCTTTCCTTAGTCTGTGTCGGTACCCCGGCCAAGAAGAATGGCAGTTTCGATTATAGGCATCTACTTAGCGCGATCACGGAGGTCGGCGAGGGAATCAAGCGGAAAAATGGTAATCATGTCGTCGCGATCAGAAGTACGGTGCTGCCGGGTACAACTGAAAGTATGCTGATTCCGGCGCTACAAAATAGTTCGGGAAAAAAAGCTGGAATCGATTTTACCGTCCATACCAACCCAGAATTTCTGCGCGAAAGTTCCGCATTGCATGATTTCGACAATCCGCCCTTCGTCGTTATCGGTAACGCCGAGGGCACGGATGGTTTTCTCTTAGAAAAGCTTTATGAGGGAACCGGTCCGGTTTGCCACACCACGATAAAAACGGCGGAAATGCTGAAATACGTGTGCAACACGTTTCACGCGTTAAAAATCACCTTCGCCAATGAAATTGGCAGTATCTGTCAGGCTGTCGGTGTCGATAGCCACGAAGTCATGGATCTGTTTTGCCGTGATACCAAACTGAACATTTCGCCGGCCTATCTCAAGCCGGGTTTTGCCTTTGGCGGGTCCTGTTTACCGAAGGATCTCAGGGCGCTACTCTACCAAGCCAAAACTCTTGACGTGCAAACTCCGCTCCTGACCGGAGTGGCGCAGAGTAACCAGTTGCAGATTCAGCGAGCAATTGATTTCGTGGTGGATAGTGGCGTGAAGAAAGTTGGTATGGTCGGACTTACTTTCAAACCCGGTACGGATGATCTGCGCGAGAGTCCCCTCGTGAGCTTGTCCGAGGCATTGATCGGAAAGGGCATTGATTTGAGAATCTATGATCCCAACCTCGTGCTAAATAATTTGGTTGGCGCAAATAAGATATTTATTGAGGAACAACTGCCGCACATCGGTCGATTGCTTTGTGATTCGTTTGACGAGCTAATGGCCGAAAATGAATTCATCATCTTGGGTCATCGCTATGACGGACTCAAGGACAAGCTGATGCGCTTAAATGGTAACGTGCGCGTGTTGGATCTGGCGCGATTCTTTGGACTGGAGCAAACTCCTTCTGCATACCGCGGCATTTGCTGGTAACGTTCTTCCTCGACACCATGATTGATAACGCCGTTACTCCTCGAAGGATCAGTTTTAGATTTAGCAATTTGACTATTCTCCGATGGGCCAAGTGGCTCGCGATCGTTTTGTTGTTCGCGTTGTTTTACGGCCGTGTTGTCGCGGAACTGGTCGCCGACTGGTACCGGTATGAGACTTTTTCATACGGGTTCCTGGTTCCATTTATCGCTGCTTATCTGGTCTGGCAAAGCCGAGATCGCCTCAAATTGATTTCACCAAAGCCGTCTTTTTGGGCAGCCTTCCCTTTGTTAATCGCGCTGCTGTTGGGACTTATCGGACAGGCCATCGGAGACGTGTTCTCCACGCGAGTGTCGATGATTATGGCGCTGGCCAGCACATTCTATCTACTGCTGGGCAGGGAGTTTTTCAAACCTCTTTGGTTCCCGCTCCTTTATCTCATGTTGATGATCCCCCCTCCTTACGTACTCATTAAAAACCTGACATATCATCTACGTTATCTGGACGCGGCCCATGGCGCGAATATTCTTGAATTTCTCGGCATCCCGGTATTTGTCGAGGCCTATTTCATTCACTTACCAAACATGACCCTGGAGGTTGCCGATGTCTGCAGCGGTATGTCCTCGGTGTTTGCGCTATTTGCTTTGGGTACTGTCTACGCCTATTTCCTGCCGATACGGGCCAGTTTGAAAGTTTTTCTAGCAGTGTGCACTTTCCCGTTTGCCATGGCTGCCAACTTGATTCGCATCGTAGTGATCGCCGTGTTGGCTTATAACCTTGGCGCCATTGTGTTTCAATCGACTTTCCACTGGCTCACTGGAACGACCGTTTTTCTATTAGCGCTGCTGATGCTGATTTCGACCGGCGAGCTCTTGCGCCGAAAGTTTTCGCTAACGGTGGTGCGCGATGCTGGAAGAAATGAGATTGCCGCGGATTTCGATTCGAGAGATACGTCTGTGGTCTCGAGCTGGCTGCCGCATGGGGTCTGCATATTTGTTTTTACCGCGACGCTGATCTTGGCGAACTCGCTCGGTAATGGGCAAAAGATGCACCTCAATTCTGATTTGCGCTTGCTCGTGAGCCCTGAAACGCATGGCTTAGTCCAATCAAAATTCCCAGATCTTTACCAAGACGCGAATGCTGATGAGGCATTATCAGTGGTCACGACTTCACAAGACGAGAATCCCATTGAAGTTTTCGTTGGCTATCGAGGCGAACAAGCCGGGGGTATTCGGCTCGGATCTCCCAAGATCAATTTTCCCGAGCATTGGAATTCGGTTTGGCTCAAACCCGCGAATGTGGAAGTCGCTGGCGACACGTCGATTCGTGGTACCTGGATGCTAACTCGCAAAGGAAATTCGGCGCGCTTAGTAATATATTGGTACCAGATCGCAGAAGACACATTTTCAGGAGAATTCGAAAATAGAATTCGTCAGCTTCAGAGGGCTTTCCTTGAACGACGGACGGATGGAGCAGTGGTCAGAATCGCTACTCCCTTGTTAGATGGAGAGTCGGTCGAACAAGCACAAGAACGGCTCCGACTGCTGAGTGTTCAACTCTATTCTCGACTCACAAAAATTCTTCCGGCATAAATAGTTACTATCTGCATGACGATCCTGCGGGCTCTAGGATACGCCGAGTCGGCAATGTTTATTTGAAGAGTCATTTGATGGGGAATAAATTTTTGGTCACCGGCGGAGCCGGATTTATCGGCTCACACATCGTTAAACGGTTGGTCGATGATGGGGCCGAGGTTCGGGTTGTGGATAATCTTTCTACGGGAGAGGCGCGTCGCCTCGAACCGCTGCGCTCGGCGATTCAATTTGTCAAAGGCGACTTGGCCGAAGAAGTGATAGCTCGAGAAGTAGTCGACGGTGTGGATTTTGTGCTTCATCAAGCGGCTGTGCCGTCGGTGCAGCGCTCGGTGGCGGATCCCGTTGCCACCAATCGAGCTAATGTCACCGCGACCATCAATCTCCTTGAAGCCTGCCGTAAGGTCCAAATCCGTAGAATTGTCTTCGCGGCGTCGTCGTCCGCTTACGGCGACACGGAGGTACTTCCAAAGCACGAGGACATGCCGCCCAACCCGCTTTCACCTTATGCTTTGCAAAAACTGGTTGGGGAGCGGTACTGCAAACTGTATCACGATCTATACGGTGTAGAGACGGTCTGCTTGAGGTATTTCAATGTCTTCGGTCCCCAGCAAGATCCCCACTCGGAGTATTCCGCAGTTATTCCAAAATTCATCACGCGCTTGCTGGCCAACCAGCCGATCACGATCCATGGCGACGGCGAGCAATCGCGTGACTTCACGTTTATAGACAACGTTGTCGAGGCCAATCTTCTGGCGCTCAAAGCGCCCAATGCGGCCGGCACGATGTGTAACATCGGTTGCGGCGAGCGTATCACACTCAATCGCTTGGTTACGCTTCTCGAACAACAACTTGGGATCAATGCCCAGGTGATCCATGCGGCGCCCAAGGCGAGCGACGTGCGCCATTCGTTAGCCGACATCGAGCGGGCAAAAGCGATATTGCACTACCAACCCAAAATCACGGTCGAAGAAGGGCTGCGCCGAACGGTTGCTGCCTACAAGAATATGATTGCGAAGTAATTCTTGATGTCATGAATTTTAGCATAGAGGAAAGTCGATGAGAAAAATCCTTCTCGGCATAGTTGCGCTGCTCCTGCTCGGTGGCGGAGTGGTCGCGTACACCCAGTTCGGCGGATCTCCTGAAGTCAAACGCGATCGAGCGCTTAAGAAAGCAAAAGCATATTTGGCTGAAGCGAAAATCAACGAGGCAATCATTGAATATCGGAATGCATTACGCGCGGATCCGAATTCGGCCGAGGTTCATTATGAGTTCGGCATGGCCTTGCTCAAGCAGGGCGACGTACGTGCGGGTTATCGAGAACTAGTACGTGCTACGGATTTAAAGCCTGATTTCATCAAAGCGCGCTACCAGTTCGCCGTAATGCATGCGGCAAGTAAGGACACAAAGCGCGCTAAGGAAGAGTTGGAAAAAATTCGCCAACAAGACAAAGAGGCCAAAGAAGGACATTATCTCGCGGCGCAGATCGCGATGGCTGAGAAGCAGCCGGATATGGCGATTCAAGAGCTCGAAGCAGCGCTGAACAAGGAACCCAACCAGGCAGCGATCCATTTCGACATCGGTCAGGTGTATGCGGCTAAAAGAGATTATCCAGCCGCGGAGTCGGCTTATCGCAAAACGCTTGAGATCGATCCTAAGTTCCACCGTGCACGGGTGGCCTTGGCGCAGCTTTACGCTGGCACGGGCAATCAGGAAAAAGCCGAGCAGGAATTGCTATTGGCGACCCAGGGGGATCCTGAGAATGAAGCATTGCTTCATATATTGGGGAACTTTTACTCCAGTAGGCGGCGCTTTGATGATCTGGAAAAGTTGTATCAGGATCTGGTTAAGAAAAAGCCCGATTCGATCATTGCGAAGAAGCGCCTCACCGAGCTCTATTTGGCCAAAAACGAGCGTAAACAGGCCCGGCAGTATGTGGATGATATTCTCAAGGCCAATCCGGGTGATAAAGATGGCCTGTTTTTTCGCGGTCGGTTAAATCTAATCGAAAATGATCCAAAAAAGGCGATTGAAGATCTTTACGCTGTGACACGTGATGCGCCGCAATTCCCATTCGGGTTTTATTTTCTCGGGCAAGCGCAGATACGACAAAACGAGATCAACGAAGCAAAAAAGAGCATCGCTAAAGCTGCCGAATTAGCACCTAATTGGATCGAGCCGAAGATTACTTTAGGGCAACTTCATCTCGCTTCAGGAGACCATGAGCTGGCCGCGGAGGAAGTTGAAAAGGTCTTGAGGGTTCAACCGAACAATGAAGACGCGCTATTGATGAAGGGCGCAATCGCCATAAGGAAAGGGACGACCGATCAGGCGTTGACGACGTTTCAACAGGCCCAGAAAGTCAACCCAAAAAATCCCGCGGCGCATATCAATATGGCGGCCGTCTATGCTGTTAAAAAAAATTATCCTGAGGCTTTGAAGGAATACGAACAGGCTTTGACACTCGACCCCAACCGTATCGACGCTCTTAGTTCCATGGCTCAGGTTTATCAATTGCAAGGCAACCCGAAGGCGGCTTTTCAACGCATCGAACAGCAACTAAGTAAGGCTAAAAACCACGCTGCCATATATCAGCTGCTGGGGCAGCTGAGTATCCGCATTAAGGAATACGCGAGGGGTATTGAGTATCTCGAGAAGGCGGTTCATCTGAACCCGGACCTCTCCTCTGCATATTTCCTGATCGGTACCGCTTATGCCGCACAAAAGCAATTCGATACCGCAATCGATCAGTATGAAAAAGTAATTAAGACAAATCCCAAAGCGATCCAGCCGCTGATGATGGTCGGTATGCTCTACGACATGAAGAAGCAGCCGCAGAAAGCCAACGGGTATTATCAAAAAGTACTCGACCTGAATAAAAACTTTGCCCCTGCGGCAAACAATCTCGCTTACAATTACTCCCAGCACGGCGGCAATCTGGATGTCGCGCTTACTTTGGCGCAGAAAGCGCGCGAGGCAAACCCCAATGATCCTGGTGTCGCCGACACCTTGGGCTGGATCCATTTCAAAAAGGGGATATATGCGACCGCGATTGCCTTTTTGAAGGAGAGCGATGAAAAATTCAAAGGCCAAAATCCAACGGTTCTCTATCACCTTGCTCTTGCCCACGATAAGAACGGTGAGGAAAAACTCGCCCGAGAAAGCGTCCAGAAGGCAGTCGCATTGGGCCAGAATTTCCCGGAGGCTGCGGAGGCGAAAAAACTTCTTGAGTCGCTGGGTTCGAAATAGCCCGGTGGATTTGACGGTGTTTTGTCGGTATCGGGAGGACGAAGGGAGTTTGAAAGGGTACCCTTCTAGGAAGCCCCGGCGACCGAGCCATCATCCGTTGCTGACATTTTTAGCAGAAGCTCGGCGTTTGTAATTAATCGAGGGTAAACCCCCAGCTTTGCTGGGGGACTGAGAAAGTTTGACATTTACGGCAATCGAGAGAAAGCCTCCAATCCGGTGAACCGCTCGTGGCTCAACGGAGAGGAGGCTAAAGTGAATAGTAGCAAAGAGAACCTAAAGCACACG
>VBKY01000720.1 GCA_005879255.1 Deltaproteobacteria bacterium | reverse complement strand
CATTTTATTTCTCGGTATTTCCATGCGCGCTTTGCAAAGCTGTTCTGGTGGTTATTCGTGCCTGCGATCATTACTTTTGCCGTCGCCGAGGTGCTCTTCGAAAGTCACTCGTCCCGCGGCGAGCAACTGGAAATCCTGGCCGCTGCCCCGATCATCGTCGCGGGCCTCTATCTCGCTATGGGCAACCGACGTTTACGCAACGTCGTGCCGTTACTCGTCGTGCTCGGCTGTCTGCTCGTTTTGTCGCTCTATTTCATAAACCTTGCGGTGGGCGTCGTCGAGCCATGTCTCGATTTGGAAACGATTCCTGGTGGACTTGCGGCGCTTGCGATCTCTATCGGTGCTCTCTGGCTTGTTTGGCGACTGGGCATGTCGGGTCTGGGCTGGCTCACCCGAGCCTACGAGCACAAAATGTTCAGCGACGCACAGTTCCAAATTGCCACTTGGATGATCTTTGTGACCATGCTTCTGGGTCTGGCCGCCGGTCCCGCAGATGGGGGGCTGAGTGTTTGGTCGCTTGGAATCGTTGCAGCGGTCGTCGCAGGCGTCTGGCTTTATTGCGCCAGGCTCAAGCGCATCGAGGCTTCGCAGTCACCCCAACGGCTGCTGCTTTTGCGCGTGTTTGCGCACGACAACCGCGGCGAACGGCTCTTGGACGAAATCGCTTTTCACTGGCGCTTCATCGGCCCTATCCACATGATCAGCGGGCCGGACCTCGCTAAAGCCAACCTCGATCCGCACGAGCTGTTCCTTTTTCTGCGCCGCCGTCTGGTTGCGCTTTTTGTCACCAATCGCGCTACGCTCATGCGCAGGATGACGGCCGTCGACGAAAAGCCGGATCCCGACGGGCGTTATCGCATCAACGAATTTTTTTGCTTTGACGGGGTCTGGCAAGAAGCGGTAGATCGTTTAGTCGGGATGTGCCAAGCTGTGCTCCTGGACCTGCGCGGATTTAAAGAAACGCGCCGCGGCACGGCCTTCGAAATCGCGTTACTGGCGCAGCGCGACGCACTCAAGCGAACGGTCGTGCTCGTGGACACGGAAACAGACTTGCAAGCCATCGACCGGACCGTCGCGCAAGTGCCTGGTGCGCGCATCTCGCAGGCGCGGATGGTACGCCTCGGAAGAGGGGTCCTCGGCGACGAAATCTTCCGCGCCTTGGTTGAACGCGCGAGCGCCTAGATTCAGATCGACTCAGGAGCCTTGAACTCATGCCCTCGGACCTTCGTCACTTCATCAGCGAACTGGAGGTCAATGCGCCCGAAGAAGTCGCGCGCGTGACGAAATCGATATCGCCTCGCTACGAGATTACAGCGCTGCTCACGCAGTTGGAAAAACAGAAACGTTTTCCGCTGCTGTTCTGCGAGAATGTCGAAGGTAGCGAGGCGCCAGTCGTGATCAATGTGCAGGCCAGCCGCAAGCTGATGGCGCTGGCACTCCAGTGTAAACCCGAAGAGCTGGCGACGAAATTTGCCGAGCGGCAAGGTAAACCGATTGCGCCGGTCGAAGTCAGCGAAGGGCAGGTGCACGAAGTGGTTAAAGCCGGCGACGATGTGGATCTCACAAAAGTTCCGTTGCTCACTCACTATGATGTCAATGCCGCGCCCTATATCACGGCGGGCATCGTCGTTGCTACCGATCCTGATTCGGGAGTTAGAAACACGAGCTACAATCGCCTGATGATGGCGAGGAAACGGGAGCTTCGGATCTTCATGGCCGTCGGCCGCCACCTCTGGACGCTGCACAATAAAATGGAGCGGCGTAACGAACCGCTCCCCATCGCCATCGTCGTCGGCGTTCATCCGCTTTTTTCCTTAGGCGCGCAAGCGTTCACGCCGTCGACGGAAGACGAATACGCGGTTATTGGCGGGATGATGGACGAACCGTTGCGCGTGGCGAGGGGTAAGACTGTGCCAATCCTCGTTCCTGCCGACGCGGAAATGGTCATCGAAGGAAGAATTCTTCCCAACGTGCGGCGGGAAGAGGGACCCTTCGGCGAGTTCACGGGTCACGCGGTATCCAAAGACGAACGCC
>VBKY01000719.1 GCA_005879255.1 Deltaproteobacteria bacterium | reverse complement strand
GACATGTTGCTCAAGCATGTCGTGATCGTCGATGAAGACATCGATGTCTACGATGAAGAGCAGGTGCTTTGGGCGGTGTCGAATCGTTTTCAAGCCGATCACGGACTCGTCGTCATACCGCACGCCCAAGGCAGCGAGCTCGATCCATCCGCCGGCCCCGGTGGTGTCAATGCTAAAATGGGCCTCGATGCGACTAAGCCGCTGACTGGTTTTGCGCCGGAGCTTAGAGTGCCGGAAGAAGTAATGAAAAAAATCCGCCTGGAAGATTTCTTGCCGAAATTCGTGAAGTAGCA